>NZ_VMNX01000073.1 GCF_009377235.1 Streptomyces acidicola | reverse complement strand
GAGTTCGCGCTGGGGCTGGAGGCGGCGCGGGCCGCCACCGCGGTGCGTGACGCGGGGGCGGGTGAGGAGGACGAGTTGGCCGTCGGACTGTCGGCGCCTGCCGGGCCGATCGCCGCGGGGGCCGCGTACAAGCAGGCCGAGCAGGCGTTGTCGGTGGCCCGGCGGCGGGGGCGGGCGTTCGTGGAGCACGAGGAACTGGCGGCCGGGTCCGTGGTGCCGTTGCTGGCCGACGACGCGGTGCGGGCGTTCGCGGACGGGCTGCTGCGGGCGCTGCGCGAGCACGACGCGACCGGGCGGGGGGATCTTGTGGCGTCCCTGCGGGCCTGGTTGTCGAAGCACGGGCAGTGGGACGCGGCCGCGGCGGATCTCGGGGTGCACCGGCATACGTTGCGGTACCGGATGCGGCGGGTCGAGGAGATCCTGGGCCGTTCGCTGGACGACCCGGACGTGCGGATGGAACTGTGGCTGGCCCTGAAGGCGACGGCGGGGGTGGCGGACTAGGCGGGCTGCGGGGTGCCTCCGGCGGTTGGGCCGGGGCGGGTGGCTGGCGTTCTGATGGCTTTTGGCTTTCCGCCGTGGGGGTTCGCGTCGCCTACGCGTGTGTCGTGGGTCGGGGGCGCGCCGGAAGGTCTCCGTCCTCGGTCCGGCGGTTCTGTGGTGTGGTGAGGATGCCCGGCGGCGGACGCCGGCCGCCGCGGGCGGACACCTCCCGACACACCCCCTGCCGCACGTACGCGGCTGCCGGTGCGTGGACGGCCCGGTCGAGACCTCGGGCGCGCCCGTGCTTTTAGGGGCGCGGGGCTGTGTTGAATATGCGGCTCCGCCGCGTGGGCGTGACAGGCCACGGCGGACCCGCAGCCGCCCACGGACAGAACCCGGCAGACGAGACTCACAAACCCACCGGCGATCACGACAAATCGGCGCGTCCGGAGCGAAGAGTTTTACGACTCGGACAAACGACCTGGCGGGCAGCCGGACCTACCGTGGTCATGAACGTACGTTTCGAACGCGGAAGGGCCGGACCATGACTGCCACCCACGCCTTCTGGCTCGCCGGTCGCCAGGCGACCGGCGACACCGGCTTCGATGTCACCTCACCGTGGGACGGCCGACTCGTCGGCAGGGTCAGCCTGCCGACCGACGCCCAGGTGGAGGAGGCCGTGGCCGCCGCGTACGCCGTGCGGGACGAGTTCGCCGCCACCCCGGCCCACGTACGCGCCGCCGCCCTGGACCACGTGAGCAGGCGGCTGGTCGAACGGACCGAGGAGATCGCGCAGCTCATCTCGGCCGAGAACGGCAAGCCGGTCAAGTGGGCCCGCGGTGAGGTCGGACGTGCCGTGTCGGTGTTCCGGTTCGCGGCCGAGGAGGCGCGGCGGTTCAACGGCGGTGAGGCCCAGCGGCTGGACACCGATCTCGGGGGCCAGGGGCGCCTCGCCTTCACGCGGCGGTTCCCGAAGGGCGTCGTGCTCGGCATCGCGCCCTTCAACTTCCCGCTCAACCTGTGCGCCCACAAGGTCGCGCCCGCCCTCGCGGTCGGTACGCCGATCATTCTGAAGCCCGCGCCCGCGACCCCGCTGTCCGCGCTCCTCATCGGGGAACTGCTCGCCGAAACCGAGCTGCCGGCGGGGTCCTGGAGCGTGCTGCCCGTGCCGAACGAGCGGATGCCCTCGCTCGTGCAGGACGAGCGGCTGCCGGTCATCTCGTTCACCGGGTCCGACAAGGTCGGCTACGCGATCATGGACTCGGTGCCGCGCAAGCACTGCACCCTGGAGCTGGGGGGCAACGGCGCCGCTGTCGTCCTCGCGGACTATGCGAGCGATGCGGATCTGGACTGGGCCGCCACGCGTATCGCCACCTTCTCCAACTACCAGGGCGGGCAGTCCTGCATCTCCGTGCAGCGGGTGATCGCGGACGCGGAGGTCTACGAGCGGCTGGTGCCGCGGATCGTCGCCGCCGTCGAGGCTCAGGTGACGGGGGACCCGTCCGACGGAGCGACCGATGTCGGGCCGCTGGTGAGTGAGGACGCCGCGCGGCGGGTGGAGGCCTGGGTCGAGGAGGCCGTCGGGGCCGGGGCCCGGCTGCTGACCGGGGGGAAGCGGGACGGGGCCTCGTACGCGCCGACCGTGCTCACCGAGGTGCCGGCGGACGTCACGATCTCGTGCGAGGAGGTCTTCGGGCCCGTTCTCACCGTGCAGCGTGTGGAGGGGGAGGCGGGCGCCTTCGCCGCCGTCAACGAGTCCAAGTACGGGCTGCAGGCCGGTGTGTTCACGCATGACCTGCAGACCGCGTTCCGGGCGCACCGCGCCTTGGAGGTGGGCGGTGTCGTGATCGGGGACGTGCCGTCCTACCGCGCCGACCAGATGCCGTACGGCGGTGTGAAGCAGTCCGGTGTCGGGCGTGAGGGCGTGAAGTTCGCGATGGACGACTACACGTACGAGCGGGTCATGGTGCTGACCGGGATTCAGCTCTGATCCGGCTCGACGGCGCGGTTCTGTTTGTGACAATCATTTTCATGTAGTCTCCGGGTGTGTCCCGGGACGAAGGGGTCCGGCACCGATGCCTTCCGGTGCCGGACCCCTTGTTGTGTCGGCCTTGTCCGGACCCTCAACCGGAGAAGCCGACGTGCGCGAGCCGCAGCGGGCCGCGCAGCTTCAGATGGACGTCGTGCACGCCGGTGGCCACGATCCCGGCGCTCAGGGTGGCGTAGTCGTACGGGCCCGCGGTGGGCGAGAGGTTCAGGACCGCCAGGACCGGGCCGCCGTTGAGGGAGAACTCGATGGCGCCCTCTCCCGCGGCCTCCATGGTCACTTCGGAGACTCCGGCTTCGAAGTCGCAGTCGTGGAAGAGGAGTTCGCCCGTTCCGTCGGCGGTGGGTGTCACGGCGTCGCCCGACGTCTTTGTGCGGTCGACGATCTGCGTGCCGCGCTGGTCGTCGAAGTCGGCGGCGTTGAGGCCGAGTTCGACGATCGGGCGAGGCGCCGCCGGGGTGCCGTCGAGGTCGATCGTGGTGGTCAGGCGGATGTCCTCGCTGGAGGCCCCCACGAGAAGCTCGTAGGCGCCGGGCTCCCGGCGGTGACGGCTGTGGGCCACGTCCCAGAACTCGAAGGCGGAGAGGGGGAGGTGGAAGGTCAGGTCCGTCGAGGCGCCGGGGGCGAGCGTGACGCGGCGGTGGGCGGCCAGTTCGCGGCGCGGGCGCGGGACCGACGGGTTCACGGCCCTGAGGTAGAGCTGGGCCACTTCGTCGGCTGTGCGCTCGCTCGTGTTGGTGAGCGTGAACGTCACCTTCACCTCGTCGCCGGTCACCCAGTGGGTGAGGTTCTCGTACGTGAATTCCGCGTAGGACAGGCCGTGGCCGAAGGGGAACAGGGGCGTGCCCTCGAAGTACAGGTACGTCTGGCGGCTGCCGATCACGTCGTAGTCGAGCAGGTCGGGCAGGTCCGAGTCGGCGGCGTACCAGGTCTGCGGGAGGCGGCCCGCAGGGGAGACGTCCCCGGCGAGGACGCGGGCCAGGGCGGTGCCCGCCGCCTGGCCGCCGTGCGCGGTCCACAGGACGGCCCGGAGGTCCTCGTGGTCCACGGCGTAGGGGTAGGACGAGGTCAGCACCAGGGCCGTGTCCGGGTTCGCGGCGCGGGCGGCGCGGAGCAGGCGCTCCTGGTGTTCCGGGAGGCGCAGGGTGGTGCGGTCCTGCGTTTCGCGGCCGTTGATGTGCGGGTCGTTGCCCGCGACCACCAGGACGGCGTCCGCCTCGGACGCGGCCCTCGCGACGGATTCCTCACCGCGTTCGGTCACGGCCAGGGTGAAGATCTCGCCGTTCTCCTCGGCAACCTTCACGCCGTCCGCGGCGACACAGACGTGCAGGCCCGTCCCCATGTGCCTGAGGAGGTGACCGTCCTCATGGGATTCGTGGCGTTCCAGACGGAACGTCTCCTGTACGACCCAGCCGCCCGGCTGGTCCGCGGAAGCGCGTACGTAGCCGTCGTCGGCGACCGAGAGGCAGCGGCCGTCCGGGGCGCGCAGGGTGAGGACGCCGTCGCCCCAGTCGACGAGGGCGAGGACGGTGCCGGTCGCGTCGGTGGTCAGCGGGGGGAGGTCCGTGCGGCCCGCCAGGAGCGCGGGGTCGAGGGCGCCCTCCGCGCCGCGTGCCTCGTCGGACGCGTCGGCGGCCTCCGGCACCGAGAGGTACGTTCCCGAGGACGTCCTGAGGCGGATGCGGTCCACGCCCTCGGCGAAGGTGACGCGTTCGGCGCCGAAACGGTCGTACAGGCCCTCCAACGGGGTGGAGCGGTGGATGAGCGTGCCGCTGTACCAGTCGAGCTTGCACTCGTCGGCGAGGAGGCCGACGACCGCGATGCGGGTGTCCTCGGGGAGCGGAAGCAGGTTGTCGTCGTTCTTGAGCAGGACGATCGCCTGACCGGCTGCTTCTTCGGCCAGGGCGCGGTGGGCAGGGGTGTCGAAGTCCCCGACGCCGGCGTGGGGACCGGATCCGGGGTCGAACTCGCCGAGCCGGAAGCGGACGGAGAGCTGGCGGCGGACCGCCCCGTCGATGTCGTCCTCGGTCAGCAGGCCCTGGACCAGGGCGCCCTGGACGCGTGCGACGGTCTTCGAGCTGTCCGTGCCGTGGTCGGTGAAGCTGTCGACGCCGGCGCGGATCGCGGCCGCCGTGGCCTCCTCGTGGGTGTCGAAGTAGTGCTCCGAGTCGACCAGGTTCGAGGGGGCGCCCGCGTCCGAGCAGACGAGGAGGTCCTCGTCGGTCCAGATGCGCAGGTGCTCCTTCAGGTGCGGCGAGACGTGGTTGGGGCGGCCGTTGACCAGGTTGTACGCGGGCATCACCCCGGCCACCGCCCCCGCCCGCACGGTCTCGCGGAAGGCGCGCAGGTCGTACTCGTGCAGGACGCGCGGGCGGACCGAGGAGGAGGTGGTGTCCCGGTTCGTCTCGTTGTTGTGCGCCAGCCAGTGCTTGAGGACCGGGGCCGTGCGCCAGTACGCCGGGTGGTCGCCGCGCAGGCCCCGCGTGTACGCCGTCGCGATGGCCGAGGTCAGCTTCGGGTCCTCGGAGTAGCCCTCCTCGCCCCGGCCCCACAGGGGGTGGCGCAGCAGGTTCACCGTGGGTGCCCACACGTTGAGGCCGACGCGGTCGTCGCGGGCCCGCATGGCGCGGACCTCCGTCGACACCGCCTCGCCGACACGTCGTACGAGGTCCTCGTTCCAGGTCGCGCCCAGCCCGACCGCCTGCGGGAACACCGTGGCGGGTCCCATCCACGCCACGCCGTGCAGCGCCTCCTGACCGGTGCGGAACGCGGCGATACCCAGGCGCTCGACGGCTGGTGCGAACTGGTGCAGGAACGCGATCCGTTCGTCGAGGGTGAGCCGTCCGAGAAGGTCGTCGATGCGCTTCGCGAGAGGCAGCTGCGGATCGCGGAAAGGCGGCGTGGGCGGCGTCTGTGCGGTCACGATGTGGGTCCCCTTGCGATGGAGCGGCGTGGCGCTTTCGAAGCGCTTCGATGCTCATTCGACCCGAGGGTGGGTGTCAAGAGACCAAGGCGCAACAGGTTCGTTTCCTCACCGTCATATGCGGGGTTGGAACTGATCGGTCCGCTCCTCCACACCTCCGAGGAATTGTGGAATCGACTCTTGTGCACCCCCACGGGTTCACTTAACCTCGCAGCAACATCGAAGCGCTTCGACTGCGGAGGATGCGCCTCGCGTGCTCACACCCCTCCGACGTTCACCGCTTCAGCACAGCCAGTTCCACTCAAGACACCGCAGCCGACGGCTTTCTCGCCGTGTGTCCTGGTGTGCGCCATGAAGGCATGAAGGGTTGACGCAATGACGCCGAACTCCGCCACTTCCGCTCCGAGCCGGAGAAGCTTCCTCGCCTCCACGGCGGTCGCCGCAGCCGCGGTGGCCGGAGGCGTGCCGCTGCTGTCCGCCTGCGGCGGCTCGCAGTCGGGCAGCAAGGACGGCACCACCTCGGGGAAGGACGCGGCGAAGATCCTCCCGGCGTACGTGGCCTCGACCGTCGTGGCGCCCGACATCCCGGCGAAGAACGGATCGGCGGCCGGCTTCAGCAAGGCGATCGCCACCGCGGACCTGAAGACCTCGGTGACGAAGAAGCTCGGCAGCGGCGGCAAGCTCAAGATCATGTCCCCGTTCTGGGGGACCCCGCCGAAGGACGACAACCCGTACTACACGGCCATGAACGAGGCCATCGGCGTCGAGGTCACCTGGCGGAACCAGGACGGCGTCACCTACGACGAGAAGCTCGGCGCGGTCCTCGCCTCCAGCGACATCCCCGACGTCGTGGTCGTGCCCGGCTGGAACCTCAACGGCAAGATCCCCGGCGCCATCAACGCCAAGTTCGCCGACCTCGGCCCCTACCTGTCCGGCGACAAGGTCAGGGACTACCCGAACCTCGCCGCCGTCCCCACCGATGCCTGGCAGCGCGGCATCTTCGGCGGGCAGCTCCGTGCGATCCCGTTCCCCGCCCCGCAGGTCACCGACATCGCGCCCCTCTACCGCAAGGACCTCTTCGAGAAGAAGGGGTACAGCGTCCCGACGAGCCCCGACGAGTTCCTGTCCTGGGCGAAGGAGGCCACCGACGCCAGATCGAAGGTCTGGGCCTGCGACGACATGAAGTGGACGGCGTTCAACGTCTTCGGTGTCCTGTCGGGCAGCGACAAGGCGCTGTGGTGGAACATGGACGGCGGCAAGCTCGTCAACCGCATCGAGACCGAGGAGTACCTCGAAGCCCTGGAGTGGACGCGCAAGCTCTACGCGGCCAAGGTGGTGCACCCGGACGCGGTCTCCGGCAAGGCGGGCGGCAACCCGGGCAACCGCCTCACCGCAGGACAGGTGCTGGTCTACAGCCAGAACATCTCCGACTGGTGGGGCAAGACGGCCGAACAGCGCACCCAGAACCCGGACTTCGAGATCGCCGCGTTCGACATCTTCGGCCCCGACGGCGGCGACCCGAAGCTGTGGGCCGTCCAGCCCGCCAACATCTTCACCTTCATCAGCAAGACGGCGTCCGAGCAGCAGATCAAGGACTTCCTCGCCGTCTGCAACTTCTGCGCCGCGCCGTACGGCACCAAGGAGTTCATGCTCACCGCCTACGGCGTCGAGGGCACGGACTACGAGACCGAGAAGGGCCTGCCGGTCAAGACCACCCAGGGCGTCAACGAGGTCAACGGCGCCTTCGACTACACCGGCAACCCCGCCCCGTACATCGCCTACCCCGACTTCCCCGACGTCACCAAGGGCATGGTCGAGTGGCAGCAGCGCATGGGCGCCTTCACCATGAAGTCCTCCTTCTTCGGACTGACCGTCACCGAGCCGAACCGCTGGGCCAACCTCGCCGACAGCTTCGAGCAGCTCGAGGACGACGTCGTGCGCGGCCGCAAGAAGATCAGCGATGTGCAGCAGGCCGTGTCCGACTGGAAGAGCAAGGGCGGCGACGAACTCCGCGACTGGTACAAGAAGCTGCTCGACGACACCGGTTCGGCGAACTGATCCGGGGCCGAGGCAAGGAGAAGGCCGTGTCCCACAGCACGGTGCCTCGGTCCGCGGCCGAGGCGGAGACCCCCGCGAAGACTCCGGCGGGGTCCGGCGGCGCCGCCGGACCCCGGTCCCGGTTCCAGTCCTGGTTCCGGTTCCGGTTCCGGTTCCGGGACAGGAAACGCTCGGGAAACTCGGGGAAGCTGAGCCTCCGGCTCAGATTCAGGCGCGACCGCACGCTGCTCCTGATGGTGCTGCCGGCGGTGCTGCTGATCCTGGTCTTCAACTACATACCGATCCTCGGCAACGTGGTCGCCTTCCAGGAGTACGACCCGTACCTCAGCGAGAACGGCTTCAGCGCCATCTTCCAGAGCCCCTGGGTGGGCTTCGAGCAGTTCGAGCGGATCTTCGCGGACTCGGGCTTCTGGCACGCGGTGCAGAACACGTTCGTGCTGTTCTTCCTGCAACTGGTGCTGTTCTTCCCGGTCCCCATCCTGCTCGCGCTGCTCATCAACAGCGTGGTCAGGCCCCGGGTGCGGGCGGTCGCCCAGGCGGTCATGTATCTGCCGCACTTCTTCTCCTGGGTCCTCGTCGTCACCGTCTTCATGCAGATCTTCGGCGGCGCGGGCATCATCGCGCAGACCCTCCGCCGGCACGGCTACGAGGGCTTCGACCTGATGACCAACCCGGAGATCTTCAAGTACCTGGTCACGGCCGAGACCATCTGGAAGGACGCGGGCTGGGGCATCATCGTCTTCCTCGCCGCGCTGTCGTCCGTCTCCAACGACCTGTACGAGGCCGCCGCCATGGACGGCGCCGGCCGCTGGCGGCGCATGTGGCACATCACGCTGCCCGCCCTGCGCCCGGTGATCGCCCTCCTGTTGGTACTGCGCGTCGGCGACGCACTCACCGTCGGGTTCGAGCAACTACTGCTGCAACGGCAGGCCGTGGGTGTCGACGCCTCCGACGTCCTCGACACCTATGTGTGGTGGAACGGCATCCGCAACCAGGACTTCAGCTACGCGGCCGCCGCGGGCCTCATCAAGGGCGTGGTCGGCCTGGCACTGGTGCTGACCGCCAACAAGGTCGCCCATCTCATGGGTGAGCAGGGGGTGTACAAGAAGTGACCGCCGTCCTCGACCAGCCGGCCGGCGAGCGGCCGGCACAGTCGGCTCCGAAGAAGCCGACCCCCTGGGCCGCACCACCGCGCCCCGTCTGGGAGGAGGAGCCGTCCCGGGCCGGCCTGGCGAGCAAGGGCCTCGTCCTCGGCATCGCCTGCCTGGCGATCCTCTTCCCCCTGTGGGTCGTCATCGTCACCAGCCTCCAGTCGAAGAAGACCATCGACGAGGCCGGCGGTCTGGTGGTCGTCCCCAAGGGCATCACCTTCGTCGCCTACCAGGAACTCCTCAGCGGCGGCCAGGTGCAGAGGGCCGCTCTTGTCAGCATCGGCGTGACGGTCGTCGGCACACTGTTCAGTATGGCCGTGTCGGTGCTGAGCGCGTACGGCCTCTCCCGCAGCGGCTCGCTCGGCCACCGCTGGATCCTGATGACGCTGCTCGCGACCATGTTCTTCGGCGCGGGCCTGATCCCGACCTATCTGCTGGTGCAGGCCCTCGGTCTCACCGACACCTACCTGGCGCTGATCCTCCCCAGCGCCGTGAGCGTCTTCAACATCCTGGTCCTGCGCTCGTTCTTCATGGGCATCTCCCAGGAACTGATCGACAGTGCCCGCATCGACGGCGCCGGCGACTGGCGCATCCTGTGGAAGATCGTCATGCCGCTCTCACGCGCCGTCCTCGCGGTGATCGCCCTCTTCTACGCGGTGGGCTACTGGAGCGCCTGGTTCAACGCGTCGATCTACCTCACCGACCAGGACATGATGCCGCTGCAGAACGTCATGATCCAGCTCGTCCAGAAGCAGGAACGCCCGGTGGGCCTGACCGCCCAGATCAACACCGGACAGCTCTCCCCGCTCGCCATCCAAATGGCGGTCATGGTGATGGCGCTGCTCCCTGTCGCCGTCCTCTCGCCCTTCGTCCAGAAGCACTTCAAGAAGGGCATGCTCACCGGCGCGGTCAAGGGCTGACACCCCGGCCGCGCCCCCGGAACTCCGCTGTGTCCGGCCGTGCCTGTCACCCGGCCGGACACGGCGGAACCCACGGGGACGCCCCGCTGGGTGCCCGGCCACGACCCGCCCCGCCCCGCCGCTAGCTCCCCGTGGAACGAGGTATGTCATGCACACCACACAGCTGCACACCATGCAGCCGCACACCACGCAGCCGAGCCGCGGTATCCCGTACGGGGAGCTCGACCGATGACCCCCGGCAGCGACGCGCAGGACGCACCCGGAGCGCGGGCGGCGAGGCCGGACCTCTCCTCCGCCACCCGCGGCCGCATTCTCTTCGGCGGCGACTACAACCCCGAACAGTGGCCCGAGGAGGTCTGGCACGAGGACGTACGCCTCATGAAGGAGGCAGGCGTCAACTCCGTCACGCTCGGCGTCTTCTCCTGGGCGAAGCTCGAACCGCGCCCGGGGGTACGTGAGTTCGGCTGGCTGGACACGCTCATGGACCTGATGCACGCGGGAGGCATCGGCGTCGTCCTCGCCACCCCCACCTCCTCGCCCCCACCGTGGATGGGCCGCCTCCACCCCGAGACGCTGCCGCGCGACGAGGACGGGCAGACCGAGTGGTGGGGCTCCCGCCAGCACTTCTCCCACTCCAGCGCCACCTACCGCCGTTACGCCGCCGCCATCACCGAGGACCTCGCCGCCCGCTACGGCAGCCACCCCGCCCTCACCATGTGGCACATCAACAACGAGTACTGCACCTACGACTGGGGCGACGAGGCGGCCGCCGCCTTCCGCCGCTGGCTCCAGAACAGATACGGCACGCTCGACGCCCTCAACGAGGCCTGGGGCACGGCGTTCTGGGGTCAGGGATACGACGGCTGGCACGAGATCCTGCCGCCGCGCCGGGCCCACTACATGAAGAACCCCACCCACGTCCTGGACTTCAGGCGCTTCACGAGCGACATGCTCCTGGAGTGTTACGTCATCGAGCGCGACATCGTCCGCCGGCACACCCCGCACATCCCGGTCACCACCAACTTCATGCCGATGTGGGTGGGCCAGGACGCGTGGCGGTGGGCCGAGGAGGAGGACGTCGTCTCCGTCGACCTCTACCCGGACCCGCGCGACCCGTTCGGAGCGCAGAACGGCGCCCTGGTCCAGGACATGACCCGCTCCCAGGCGGGCGGTGGTCCCTGGATGCTCATGGAACAGGCCGCCGGTGCCGTCAACTGGCGAGGCGTCAACCACCCCAAGCCGCCCGGTCTCAACCGCCTCTGGTCCCTCCAGGCCGTCGCCCGCGGCGCCGACGCCGTCTGCTACTTCCAGTGGCGCCAGTCCCGCCAGGGCGCCGAGAAGTTCCACTCCGGGATGGTCGGCCACGCGGGGGAGCAGGGTCGTACGTTCCAGGAGATCAAGCGGATCGGCGCCGAACTGTCTCTGATCGGCGAAGAAGTGACAGGACATCACATCACCTCCGACATCGCCCTCCTCCACGACTGGAACTCCTGGTGGGCCGGCGCCCAGGACGGCCGGCTCTCCTCCGAGGTCGACTACCCGCAGGTCGTACGGGCCTGGCACCGCGCCCTGTGGGAGGCCCACCTCACCACCGCGTTCGCCCACCCCGAGCACGACCTGTCCTCGTACCGGCTCGTCGCCGTACCGCAGCTCTACCTGCTGGGCGACGCCGCGATCGAGAACCTCCTCGCCTACGTACGCGGCGGCGGCACCCTCGTCTGCGGCTTCCTGACCGGAGTGTCCGACGAGGACGACAGGGTACGGCCCGGCGGCATGGACGCGCGGCTACGGGAGCTGTTCGGCATCCGCACGCTGCACGAGTGGTGGCCGCTCGACGCGGGGGAGCACGCCGAGTGCGAGGGCTTCCACGGCACCCTGTGGTCCGAGGAACTCCAGGCGGCGGACGCGGACGTGGTCGCCCGCTACAAGGGCGGCGAGCTGGACGGGCTGCCGGCCGTCCTGCGCAAGGGCCGCGCCTGGTACGTGTCCACGCTGCCCGAACCCGCCGCGCTGCGTGACCTGCTGGCGGGTGTGGCGGACGGCGCGGGCGTACGGCCGGTGCTCGACGGGCTGCCCGCGCAGGTGGAGGCGGTCCGCCGCGGCGATCTCCTCTTCGTGCTCAACCACGGGCGCGACGAGATCACGGTCGACGTGCCGGGCACCCACCGCGACCTGCTGACCGGGGCGACGGTCACCGGCTCGCTGGTCCTCGACCGGTACGGCGTGGCGGTGCTGAAGCCATGAACGCGCCTCCGAGGCACCACCGCTTCCTCCGGCACCCACCGCTTCCTCCGGCACCCACCGCTTCCTCCGGCGCCGGGCAACTCGGTCCCGCCGCCGGAGAAGACCACGTCCTCACCTGAGGCGTGGTGATCTCCCTCGCAATTCTCTCCGCAATTCCCCCCACCCATGGAAGGGACACCATGGCAAAGAGCGCACAGAGCACGAGCACACAGAGCACACTGCGCAAGATCACCATGGCGGTGCTGGCGCCGGCGATGGCCGTCGGCGCCACCGTCGGTCTCGCCTCCGCCCCCGCCTCGGCCGCCATCTGGAACTCCTGCGACCAGTGGGGCAACACGAACCTGAACGGCTACACGCTCTACAACAACATCTGGGGCTCCGGCGCCGGCAGCCAGTGCGTCTGGGCCAACTCCGGCACCAACTGGGGCGTCTGGGCCGACCACCCCAACACCGGCGGCATCAAGTCCTACCCCAACTCCAAGAAGGTGATCAACAAGCCGATCACCTCCATCGCCTCGCTCACCAGCAGCTACAACGTCACCGTCCCGTCCTCGGGCGCGTACAACACCTCGTACGACATCTGGGACACGGACTACGACTACGAGATCATGCTCTGGGTCAACTACAACGGCGCCGTCGGCCCGCTCGGCACCCCGCAGGGTTCGGCCACCCTCGGCGGCCACACCTGGAACGTCTACAAGGGCAACAACGGCTCCAACGAGGTGTTCTCGTTCCTGCGCACCTCGGACTCCAACTCCGGCACCGTCAACATCCTCCCGATCCTCAAGTGGATCAAGGACACCAAGGGCTGGTTCGGCAACGAGACCATCGGCGACGTCCAGTTCGGCTACGAGATCACCTCGTCGTCCGGCGGCCTGGACTTCACCACGAACAACCTGACCGTCAGCAGCAGCTGAGCGAGGGCCCGGGCCGGTGCCGTCCCCCACGCGGTACCGGCCCGGGCGGTTCAGTGGCCGTGCCCGGCCCCGGCGACTCCGTTCCCACGGCTTCGGCCCTCCGGGGGTTTCGTCCTCAGCGCGGCCTGCGCCCGGCTCCAGGTGGCCCGCGGGTCGAATCCGTCCGCCTGCCAGGTGGCGGAGGCCAGCGTGCCGCGTCCCTTGTAAGCGCGCATGACGGCGACATGGGGCGGCCAGGCGATGAAGCCGTGCAGGGCGGCCGTGTCGCGCCAGACGGCCACGGCTCCGCACCGGCGGGCGGTGGGGATCGTCCACAGCCACATCCCGTACGCCCCGTCGAGCTCCGGCCAGTGCGCCGCCAGCCGGCGGGCCTCACCGTAGACGCCCGGCAGGTCCCTGAGCCTGTCGAGTGTGAAGTCGGTGACGCTGACCAGCACCGGGCCGCTGTGGCCGTGAGCCTGACCGGCGGTCCACGAGGACCTCAGCATGGCGTGTCCCGGACGGCCAGACCCCGGTGCGAGCCGGGTGCCGTGTCGCCGGAGGGGCCGCTCCGGTCCGGAGAGAGACCTGACGAGCGACCCGGCGAGCGACCCAGGGCCAGCAGGATCCGTTCCAGCGTGCTCGCCTCGTCGTCCGCGGGCAGTGCCGGCCGGAACGGGCTGTCCGGAGCGAGGCGGTAGTCGCCGTCCGGGACGGCGTGGGCCACGGGCAGTGCGGCGGCCAGGAGTTCGGGCCCGGGTTCGTAGGTGAGGCCCAGGCTGACGGCGACATCCCAGCTGTGGACCACATAGTCGAGAAGGTGGAAGCCGATGGCCTGAGCAGCCGGGAACCTCTGGACGGGAGGCAGTTCGGGGAGGACGAAGGGGCGGTCGGGGGCGGTCACGGTCGCGAACGCGGCGATAACCTGCTCCGCCGCTTGGCCGTACTCTGCGGCGGCGGCAGCAGCGTCGACGGCGAGCGGGCGCACCCTCCAGTGCGCGAGGTCCCGGCCGTGCCCGCGGGCGGCCGCCGCGAAGCCGCGGTGCTGGGCCGTCATATGGGCGAGCAGGCCGGTCAGTGTCCACTCCGAGCAGGGCGTCGGGCGGAGCAGGTCGTCCGGGGTCACCTGGCGGACCAGGGCCACACTGTCCCGGACCGCCTGCGCGTCGAGGTGCCGTAACCGGTCGAGGTCCCCGAGGGGATTAGTAGGCATGTGCTTACGATGTGCTTAAGCTTATCAATTGTCAACCGGTATGTTCTTGACCATGGCCGAGAACGCAGTCCAGGGAGGCACCGGTGACATCCCGTCGGGTGGACGGCCGACCCGGCCCGACCTCGCCGAGATGGTCGCGCCGCTGCTCCGCACCCTGATGGCCGCGGAACAACCGGTCCTCGACGCACACGGGCTGACGATGTGGGCGTACGCCGTGCTCCTGCACCTCGACGAGACACCGATCCGTACCCAGGCCGCCCTGGCCGAGGCCATCCGGGCGGACAAGACCCGCATCATCGCTGTCCTCGACGACCTGGAGAGCCGCGCACTGATCGCCCGTCGGCCCGACCCCAAGGACCGGCGGGCGCGGCTGCTGTCCCTCACCGAGGAGGGCCGACGCCTGCGGGACACCGTCCAGACCGCGATCCAGAAGGGCGAGGACCGGCTGCTCGCCCAGCTGCCGGCCGCGGACCGCGACGGTTTCCTCAGGGGCCTCCAGGCCCTGTCCGCCCTGGCGGAGCCGGGAGCGGGCGACCCCGGACAGGGGACGACGGGCCGGCGCCCGCCCCCGCCCCAGTAGTGCCTTCGCTCACGGGGTCGGCGCGTCGAGACGGATCAGCAGCGCGGCGGGCGTGCGCGGCAGCGACACCCGCAGGCCGTCCCCGTCCCAGACCGCCGAGCCGGCGACCGGAGCCGACGGGTGCAGGATCTCCGCACGGACTGTACGGGCCGTACGGACCTCCCCGCCCGCCAAGTGCCCGAGCCGAAGCCGCACTTCGCGGTGCCCCACTTCGCTCTGCCCGCCCCGCCGCCACACCGACACGTACGACGGCCCGCCCGGCACCCGCATCCCCAGCGCCACCCATTCGTCCGTCCACCCTGGCAGACCGAGCGGCCAGAACGGCACGGCCCGTGCGAGGTCGGCGCGGATTGCCTTGTACGTCTCCACCGCGTGCCGTACGAGCCCGAGTTGGTGCTCCGACATGTGGTTCAGGTGGCCGGAAAGGTGGATGCGGCCGAGCAGTGCCCCGCCGAGGGCGAAGGTGATCAGGTCGGCGTCGTACTCGGGCTGCGGGTACGCCCAGACGGCGCCCTGCTCGGGCGGGACCGCGGTCGGCGCGGCGGCGGCGATCGGTGGGAGGCGCAGCGGGTCCTGCTGGTCGCTGGTGGACTGGAGTTGGGTGACGGCCAGGGTGGCGCCGTCCATGCGCATGCCACCGGACGCGCAGTTCTCCACGACCAGCCCGGGGTACCGGTCCAGGACGCCGGACAGCCAGTCCAGATAGGCCTGGGCGTGGCCCAGCAACCCGGCGCCCGGTGAGACATCACCAGGGGCGCACGTCCCCGGGTCGACCACGATGTTGTAGTCCAGCTTGAGATAGCCCACGCCCCAGTCCCCGACGATCCGGTCCACCGTCTTGTCGAGGTGCGCGCGGGCGGCCGGGTGCCTCAGGTCGAGCTGGTGGCGGCCCTGTTCGGCCAGGCGCACGCCGTCGCGCTGGAAGAAGGCCTCCGGAGGGAGCGCCGACGCGATCGGGCTGCGGACGCCGACGACCTCCGGCTCCAGCCACAGCCCTGGCACCATGCCGCGCTCGCGGATGCGATCCAGGACCGCCCTCAGGCCGCCGTCGGGGAAGCGGCGCGGCGAGGGCAGCCATTCGCCGACGCTGTCCCACCAGCCCTCGGTGTCGTCGTCGTACCAGCCGGAGTCGATGCAGAAGTACTCCGCTCCGGCGTCGGCGGCCGCGTCGATCAGCGGCAGCAGCTTCTCGGTCGTCGGGTCGCCCATGAGGGTGTTCATGTAGTCGTTGAAGACGACGGGGAGTGTGGTGTGGTCCGGGTGCGGGCGGCGCACTGCACGGCGGTACGAGGTCAGGGCAGCCATCGCGTCGTCGAGGCCGGAGCCCACGGCCAGCGCCGCCGGGACGGTCGTGAACTCCTCGCCCGGGGCGAGCCGGACCCGCCACTGGTGTTCCGCGTCCGTGGGGCCGTTCAGCGCCAGATACGTGCCGTGGGCGCGTTCGCCCAGGTCCCAGCGCCAGCCGGCCGGGGACTCGATCTGCCACAGCCAGGTCCGGCCGCCGCCCCGCTCCGTCAGCGCCCCCATCGGCAGGTGGCCGTCGGTGGGCCAGCTGCCGCGGCCGGTGAGGACGAGGGCGGCGCGGCTGTCGTGCTGGTGGGCGTCCACGTGGATGTCGGCGACGGTGTCGCGCAGGGGTTCCGTGTACCAACGGCACTCGGCGAGCCAGTCGTTGCGGGCCCGGTGCACGTCGAGTGCGCCGGGGGAGGGCAGACCGCCGAGCAGCAGGCTGCTGACGGACTGGAGGACGAGGGGTTGTGTTCCCTCGTTGCGGAGTCGGACACGGGAGCGGAGCACCGGCAGCCCCGTGGGGAAGGACAGTTCGACGAACGCGGTCAATCCCGTTGCCGGATCGTGGAGTTCGACGGTGAGCCACTCCCAGCCCGCTCCGCTGCCGCTGTCGTGACCCCGGTACGCGAGCCGCGTACCGAAGGCCGTGCCGGTGAAGCGGGGCCCTGACCAGCCGCTGCCGTGGCCCAGGGCGGTCAACTCGACCAACGGCAGCGCGGTTTCGGGGTCCACAGCGTCACCAGTACCTCCAGTACCACCAGTACCACCAGTGTCACCGGAGCTTCCCAGCCGCACCAGCCGCAGGGTTCCGTCGCCGGCCGTCGCGAATTCGGCGTTCAGGGCCGGGTGGCCCCAAGTGAACGCCGTGTGCGGGAAGTCGGGGTCACTCGTCGTTGCCTCCGCCATGTCGGTCAAGGTGCTACCCCCTTCTGAGCCGCCCCATCCGTACGCCGCCCACACGCCGGACTGCCGGACTGTCGGACGCGCTCGCGTGAATCCCTCGTTACGGTCTCTTGACGGCCCATGTGTGACCGGTCACAATCCTGGCATGAATGTGACCGGTCACACAAGGCGCCCGGCGAGCATCCGGGATGTCGCGACCGCCGCCGGAGTCTCGTACCAGACCGTCTCCCGGGTGATCAACGGCCATCCCAGCGTCAAGCCGTCCACTCGCGAACGGGTGCTCGCCGCCATCGACGAACTGGGCTTCCGGCGCAACGCCACCGCGCTCGCCCTGGCCAGCGGACGCAGCAGGGCCGTGACCGTACTCACCGCCAACACCACCCACTACGGCTACGCCTCGATCCTCCGGGGCGTCGAGGAGGCCGCCCGTGCCGCGTCGTACGCGGTGGGCATCGGCGTCCTCGAATCGGCGGAGCAACCCGCCGTCGCCGCCGAGGTGCAGCGGGCCGCGGACGCCGGCGGCGGACTGATCGTGATCGCCTACGATCCGGCGGGCGTACGGGCCCTGGCCGCCGTCCCGGCCGAACTTCCGGTCGTCGGCGTCGTCGAGACTCCCGCGAGCCCGCCCGGTGGCGACCGCCCCTGGGTGTGGACCGACGACCGCGAGGCCGCTCACGAGGCGACCCGTCATCTGCTCTCCCTCGGCCACGAGACCGTGCACTACGTCGCCATCCCGTCCAGCACCCGCCGCACCAGCGCCCGTACCACCGGCTGGCGTCAGGCGCTGAAGGAGGCCGGAGCGCCCGAACCCCGCCCCGTGCAGGGGAGTTGGGGCCCAGCGGGTGGTCATGCGGCGGGCCGCGAACTCGCCAAGGACCCGGCCGTCACCGCGATCCTGTGCGGCAACGACGACCTCGCGCTCGGGGTGCTCCGCGCCCTGCACGAGGCCGGCCGGTCCGTGCCCGGAGAGGTGAGCGTGGCCGGGTTCGACGACGCCCCGCACTCCGCCTATCTCACCCCGTCGCTGACGACCGTACGCCTGGACTTCACCGGCCTCGGACGGGCCGCGTTCGCCCTGTTGCACGGTGTGCTGGAGAAGTCCGCCCAGATCGCCCCGCACCCCGTCTCCGTACCGGAACTGGTGGTGCGGGAGAGCTCGGGGCCGCCCTCGGCCAGGGGCTGACCCTCCCCGCACGAGCACCGCTGTTCCGAATCCGTTCCGAATCCGTTCCGAATCCTGCCCTGCCCTGAACCACCGTTCTCGAAAGGCGCGCGATGAAGACAAGAGCCCTCCCCACTCTGGCGCTCCTCTGCGCCGTCGGCCTGGCCGCCACCGCCTGCAGCGACCCCACCGCGGGCGACTCCGGCAGCAATGGCCCGGACGCGAGGAAGACGGCAGTCGATCCCACCGCCCGCCTGGACGGCGTGAAGCTGACCATGTGGACCGCGCAGAACACCGTCAACGCGCCCAAGCAGGTCATCGACGCGTTCGAGAAGGCCACCGGAGCGAAGGTGGAGACCCAGGCCATCCCGGACCTGTACGAGCAGAACGTGCCGACCAAGCTGGCCTCCGGCGACCGGCCCGACCTGATGTTCTGGCAGCCGTCCATCTCCACGCTGCCCTTCGTCCAGCCGCAGCAGAACCTCCTCACCCTCGACGGGGAGCCGTGGGTGTCCAAGCTCGGCGACACCGAGAAGTCGCTCGGCGTCATCGACGGCAAGCGGTACGCGGCCATCGTCACCAGCCCCGCCATGCTCGGCGTCTACTACAACAAGGACGTCTTCCAGCAGGCCGGACTCACCGAGAAGGACTTCCCGAAGTCGTACGACGAACTGCTGGCGCTGGGCCACAAGGTCGTCGACAAGACCGACGCGGCCGCCTTCTACGAGGCCGGCGGCGACAAGTGGCCCCTGCAGTGGCAGATGCAGGTCCAGCTCACCGACCTCGCCAACTCGTGGTGGGCCGATCTGAACGAGAACAAGGAGAAGTGGACCGACCCGGTCGTCGTCGACGCCGTCAAGAAGTACAAGGACAAGCTCCTCGACGCCGGGCTCGCCCAGAAGAACTACCGGACCGGCACCTTCACCGGGCAGGCCGACGCCCTGTGGAAGGGCGACGCAGGCATGGTCCTCAACGTCACCTCCTTCCAGAGCCAGTTGCAGGCCAAGCACTCCACCGCCGACATCGACCAGAAGATCGGCTGGTTCCCGATCGCCAACTCCTCCGCCACCGGCATGTACTCGCCCGACCAGACCAACGGTGTCGTCGCCTTCAAGACCGGTGACGACAAGCGGCAGAACGCGGCCCGCCAGTTCCTCGCCTTCTGGCTCGGCCCCGACTACCCCGACTACATCAAGGCGATGAAGATCCCGTCCGTGCAGCCGTCCGTGCCGACCCCTGACGGCCTCCCGCAGACGTCCGAGGCGCAGGTCGCGGCCCTGCCAGGCGCCATCGGGGTCTTCCAGGCCAAGGCGATCGTCGCCCCCGACACGCACCTCTACCTCGCCGACATGATCTTCGGCAAGAAGAACCCGCAGCAGGTCGCGCAGGCGATCCAGGACCAGTTCGCGCAGGTGGCCAAAGCCCAGGGCGCGCCGGGCTTCTAGACGACCAAGACGACCACGGGGCGGGGACAAACCGATGGCGGACACAGCCATACGCACGCGACGTACGCGCAAACAGTTGCCCGTGGAGGGCACGCGGAAGAGAGTCGGACGGCTGCCGCGCGCCGCCGTGCACCACCCCTGGTGGTTCGCGCTCCCCGCGATCGTCGTCTTCGCGGGCTTCTTCCTGGTACCGAACCTGCTCAACTTCTACTACTCGTTCACCAACTGGTCCTCGTACCACCCGGACATCGCCTTCACGGGCCTCGACAACTTCCGGACCATCGCCGACGACGGCTCGCTGCTGCGCGCGATCCGCACGACCCTGCTGTACGCGCTGCTGGCGGCGCTGTTCCAGAACGGCTTCGGGCTGGTGCTGGCGCTGCTGCTGGAGGACGACAGCCGGTTCAACCGGTTCTTCCGGGCGGTCTTCTTCCTGCCGGTGTTGATCTCGGCGCTCGCGACCGGGTATGTCTTCCAGGCCCTGCTCGACCAGGACGGCGCCGTCAACTCCGTCCTCGGCACGGACGTTCCGTGGCTGGGCTCGACGACGTGGACGCTGGTCCTGGTCACCCTCATCCACGGCTGGAAGTGGATGGGCCTGTCCATGCTGATCTATCTCGCCGGGCTCAAGGGCATCCCCGGCGACATGCTCGAAGCCGCGCGAATGGACGGCGCCGGGCCCTGGCGGACCTTCTGGTCGGTGCGCTGGCCGATGCTCGCGCCGGCCGTCACCTTCAACGTCACCACCGCGCTGATCGGCTCGATGAACACCTTCGACATCGTGCAGGCCACCACGGGCGGCGGCCCCGCCGCCTCCACGGAGGTCTTCAACATCTACATGTTCCGGATCTTCGGACAGGGCCTGTACGCCCAGGCCTCCGCGATGAGCCTCGTCCTGTTCCTGGTGGTCGTCGCTGTCGCGATCCCGCTGGTGGTCGGCCTGAGGCGAAGGGAGCAGATGCTGTGAGCACCACCACTGCGGGCCCGTCTGTCGCCTGGCGGTACGGCCGCCCCGCCCTCGTCCTCCTCCTCGCCGCTCTCGCCGTCGGCGTACCGCTGTGGCTGGTCGCCGTCACCTCGGCCAAGCCGCAGGCCGAGGCCATCAAGCCCAACCTGGACCTGCCGGGGCAGTGGCAGCCCGGCAGCAACTACGAGAACGCCGTCAGCCAGGGCCAGATGCTGCGCGGGTTCCTCAACTCGCTGCTGGTCGTGGTGCCCTCGGTGGTCCTCGTGCTGATCCTCGGCGCGGGCGCCGCCTGGGTGTTCGCGCGCAGGAAGTCGAAGCTGGTGTCGGCCGCGTACGCGCTGTGCATCAGCGGACTGCTGCTGCCGCCCGCCGTCATCACCATCGTGATGGAGTTGCGACAGCTGGGCCTGGCGAACACCCGGCCCGGAATGATCGCCGTCTACACCGGCATGTATCTGTCGACGTCGATCTTCTTCATGACCGGCTTCATCCGCGCCATCCCCGTGGAACTGGAGGAGGCGGCACGGATCGACGGGGCGAAGCCGTCACGGATCTTCGTACGGATCGTCCTGCCACTGCTCAGGCCGGTCATCGCCACCGCGACGATCATGGTCATGCTCTACGCCTGGAGCGACATCTTCTACGCCTTCTTCGTCCTCGGCGGCGGCGAGCGGGCCACCCTCCCGCTGAACCTCTACCAGGTCGCCAGCGCCCAGCTCTACCTCAACAACTGGCATCTCGTCTTCGCGTACGTCGTGGTGATGAGCCTGCCCATGGTCGCCGTGTTCCTCGTCGGCCAGCGAAAGATCGTGTCCGGAATCACCAGTGGAGCCGTCAAGTGACTGGAGGACCAGCAGAGTGATCACCCCCACCCGCACGCGAGCCCGCACGAGATCCCGTATCAGAACCACCTTGGTCACCGCCGTACTTGGAGTCACCGCAATGGCAGGCACCCTCCCCGCTGCCGGTCCCGCGGCAGCCGCCGCCGACCCGCAGCGCCTCACCGTCGACCTGGCCACCTCCGAGGGCCCGGTGATGCTCGGCGCGAACGGAGCTCTCTACGGGCTCAGCGACGACGGGGTGCCCAGCGACGCCGCGCTGGAGCCCCTGAAGATCACCAGCATTTCGCAGAAACCGGAGGGTGGCGCCCAGCACCCCAACGGCGACGCGCTCACCGTCTCGAAGTCGTTCTTCCGCAACGGCGGCGGCGAGATCAACGTGATGATGCAGGACATCTACGCCAAGTGGCCCTACGAGGACCTCGGCATCGACGACTACCTCCCCAAGGTCGACAGGATCGTCAGGGAGGTCGCGGCCGACCCCAACAGCGACCGCTTCGTCTACATCCCGTTCAACGAGCCCGACCAGATCTGGTACAAGCTCGGGGTCGCCGACCAGGCGCAGTACGAGGTGAACCGCGACCGGTTCTTCAAGGACTGGAAGACGGTCTACCAGCGCATCCGCGCGATCGACCCCGACGCGAGGATCGCCGGCCCCAACGAGGCCGCCTACCACCCACGCCTGCTGAGGGACTTCCTCGCCTTCGCCAAGCGCGAGAACGTCCTGCCCCAGGTGATGACCTGGCACGAGCTGGGCTCCGGCTCCCTGCGGGACTTCCAGGCCCACTACGACGACTACCGAGCCCTGGAGCGGGAAGCGGGCATAACCCCGCTGAAGATCAACATCGACGAGTACGCCAACCGCCGCGATCTGTCCGTGCCCGGACAGCTCGTGCAGTGGGTCTCGATGTTCGAGCGGAACAAGGTGTACGCCAACGCGGCCTACTGGGACGCGGCCGGCAACCTCAGCGGCCATGTCGTACGGTCGAACATCCCCAACGGCGGCTGGTGGTTCTTCCGCTGGTACGCCGGGCTGACCGGCGACACCGTCAGGGTGACCCCGCCGCAGGCCAACACCATCGACACCCTCCAGGGCCTCGCCTCCCTCGACACCTCGCGCCGCCAGGCCCAGGTCCTGCTCGGCGGCTCCGGCGGCGACAGCGACGTCGTGGTCGAGAACGTCTCCCCGTCCCTCTTCGGCGGTACGGTCACCGCGACCGTCGCCGAGGCCGCCTGGTCCGGCTACGAGGGCCAGCACGCCGCGCCCCGAGTCCTCGCCCGCACGAAGGTCGAGGTCGCGGACGACGGAACGTTGACCGTCCCGCTGCGCGGCATGCACAAGATGTCCGCGTACCGGATCGTCCTCACCCCCGGCGGCTCCGGAACCCCGGCCGCCGCCTCCGTCCCCTGGACCGCCTCGTACGAGGCCGAGGACGCGGCCATCACCGGCGGCCAGGTCTACACCCAGGGCACGGTCAGCAACGCCAACGGCTACGCGGCCTCCGGGACGAAGGACGTCGGCTCCCTCAACACCGCCACCAGCAAGGTCGACTTCACGGTGACGGTGCCCAAGGCGGGAACGTACGACCTGGCGATCCTGTACGGCAACCAGTCCGGCGCACCCGCCACCCAGAAGCTGTCCGTCGACGGCGGCTCCCCGGTCACGGTCACCTACCCGTCCACCGAGAACTGGACCTACCGCGCCAAGAAGGACGTCAGCGTGGAGTTGGCGGCCGGCAGCCATGTGCTGACCCTGGCCAAGGGCGACGCCGAGGTCACCCTCGACCGTGTCGACCTGACCGCCCGCACCGGCGCGCCGTCCGCCTCGTACGAGGCCACGCTCGCCGACATCAGCGGGAAGCCCGCGTACGACTACTCCTCCTCCGCCGGGACCGGCACGGGCGCCCTCGTCCTGGCTGACGGCGACAAGGCGGTCTTCGACGTCTACGCACCGCGCGACGGCTACTACACGGTGGTGCCGCAGGCCTCGGCTGCCGTGAAGCTGGGCCTGCACGGAGAGACGGTCACGGCGGCGCCCGGCCGGCCCCTGCGGCTCTATCTCGTCGCGGGCAACAACCGCGTGGCCATGACCGCCGGGCACGCCGCCGTCCGCTCCCTCGACGTCTCGTGCGACGGATCGGCCTCCGGCACGCTCTCGTACGAGGGCGCCGCGGCCACCCTCGCGGGCGGGGCCAGGCTCGTCGACTCCGCCCACGCCTCCGCGGGTTCCTACATCGGATGGCTCGGCAACAGCGCCGCCAGCACCGCCGCGTTCACCGTGGACGCGCCCAGTTCCGGACGCTACGTGCTGGTCGTCCACTACGCGCAGAACGACCGGCGCGACAACGGCCACGCCTACAACACGGACATCATGTCCCGCACGGCGGACATCACGGTCGGCACCGCCGCCCCGCGGAAGGTCACCTTCAAGAACACCTGGAGCTGGGACGACTACTGGACGGTGGGCGTCCCGGTCGACCTGAAGAAGGGCGCCAACAAGGTGACGTTCGGGAACGCGGGCGCGTGGGCGCCGAACATCGACCGGATCGAACTGGGCCGGGTCGTCGGCTAGGCCACGGGACCGCGGACGGTCTCGGCCACCGGGACCCACCGGTGGCCGAGACCGTGCGGTCGGGGCCGGTCGACCTCGGCCCACAGGGCGTGGTGAGGCGGGGCAGCCTTCCCTCGCTCGGCGAGGTCCCGGTCACCGGGCAGTCGAAGGACTCCCGGCTGTCGAAGGACTCCCGGCAGCCCCGGGCATCCTGACCGCCCCGGTCGTCCTGGCTGTCCTGGCTGTCCCGGCCGTTTCCTCTGCCGCTCCGTCCCCGTACCGGGCCCGGAGCTCCGACAACACACCGAACGCCGCCGCGGTGAGGGGTACCGAGAGGAGCATGCCGAGGATCCCGGCGATCGAGGCGCCCGCCGTCAGGGCCAGCAGGATCGCCGCCGGGTGCATCTGCACCGTCCGGCTGTGGATCATCGGCTGGAGCACGTTCCCTTCCAGGAGCTGCACCGCCAGGACCACGCCCAGCGCCCACAGCGCCGTCACCAGGCCGCGGTCCGCGAACGCGACCAGGATCGCGACCGCGCCCGAGAGGAAGGCGCCCAGATAGGGGATGTACGCGCCCACGAACACCAGTGCCCCGAGCCCCACGGCGCCCGGCACCTGAAGGATCAGCAGGCCGACCGCGATGCACACGCCGTCGATGAAGGCGATGAGCGTCGTCCCCCGCATGAAGCCCTCGATCGCCTGGAAGGCACGCCGGGCCATGACCTCGACGCTCTCGCCGGAGCCTCGCGGCGCGAACGAGTGCAGTGCGGCGACCGCCCGGTCGGAGTCGCGCAGGAAGAAGAACATGAGCAGCAGCGCCAGAACGGCCATCGCGACGAACTCGCTGACGACGCCGACTCCGCTGAGCACCCCGGAGGCCGCGGTACCGCCGAACTTCGACAGCAGGCCCTTCGCGTTCCTGGCGAGGTCGTCCAGAGAGGTCCCGGCCAGGCCGAACTCGTCACCGAGGGACTCCGCCGCGTTCCGCAGCGAGGAGATGATCTGGTCGCCGGTGTCGATCAGCGCGGCCACTACGACGTAAGCGGCCCCGCCCACGACCAGGACCACGGCGGCGCAGGTCAGCCCGGCGGCGACGGACCTGCTGAACTTCATCGCGACCAGCCGCCGGTAGAACGGGCCGAGCAGCGCGGTGCCGAGCAGCGCGAGCAGCACCGGTGTGACGGCGGTCTGGAACGTGATGCACAGCCATACACCCACGGCGAGGACACCGGTGACGAGGAGCGTGAGCACGCTCCACCCGGCGATACGCCGGGCGGGTCCCGGGAGGAAACCGCGGGAGTCGCCCGCGGGCGCCGGGCCGGCCGCCCCCGGTATGCCGAGGGGCGCGCCGGTGGTGCGTATCGTCGTCCGCGTCCTGTGCAGGGGCGCTCTGCGTGTCGGCCCGTTGTGACGGCCCGGCCGCCCCCCGCGGGTGCCTCGGCGAGGAACTCCCGTACGGCTGTTCATGCTGTCTGTGTCTCTCCGCTCGCGTGGCCGTGGCGCTCCAGCGTAGACCGGGCCCCAGAAAGGGGATTCGACGCGGGTGCCTACTCGGCGATCGGCTCGTTGATCGGCAGCCGGGCCCCGTCCCGAAGGAACAGCGGGATGCGGTCCAGCGGGGCGTCCACGGTCACGGGCGCACTGCCCTCGTACGTCTCACCGGTCCACGCGTCCGTCCAGCGCGCTCCCGCCGGCAGGTACGCCGTCCGGGCGGTCGCACCCGCCGTCAGCACGGGCGCCACCAGCAGGTCGGCGCCGAGGAGGTACGCGTCGTCGACCGACCAGGCCGCCTGGTCCTCGGGGAACTCCAGGAACAGCGGCCGCATCACCGGCAGGCCCTCCTCGTGGGCCTCCCGCATGACCTTCAGGACGTACGGCTTCAGGCGCTCGCGCAACCGCAGGTAGGTCGCGAGGACCTCGTAGGCCTCCTCGCCGTACGACCAGACCTCGTTCGGACCGCCGGTCATCTCCGGGCCGAGCGGCATGCCCGGTTCGCGGAAGCCGTGCAGGCGCATCAGCGGGGACAGTGCGCCGAACTGGAACCAGCGGACCATCACTTCGCGGTATTCCTTCTCGTCCGGATTGCCGCCGTGGAAGCCGCCGATGTCGGTGTTCCACCACGGGATGCCGGACAGGGCCGTGTTGAGGCCGGCCGCGATCTGGCGGCGCAGGCTCGCGAAGTCCGTGGGGATGTCACCGGACCACAGGGCGGCGCCGTAGCGCTGACTGCCCGCCCACGCCGAACGGTTGAGGGTGACGATGTCGGTCTCCCCGGCGGCGAGCATGCCCTCGTAGAAGGTGCGGGCGTTCTCACGCGGGTACATGTTGCCGACCTCCAGGCCCGGACCCGCCCAGTAGCGCAGGTTCTCCTGGAAGCCCGGCTTGATCTCCGGTTCGCCGGCGTCCAGCCAGAAGGACGTGATGCCGTACGGCTCCAGGTAGTTGTCGCGCACGCGCGACCAGACGAACTCCCGGGCCTCGGGGTTCGTCGCGTCGTAGAAGGCGACCTGGACGGTGGAGGCGACCTGCTTGTCGGGCCAGTCGGCGTGGGCCACCGGCCCGTACTGGGTGCCGATGAAGTAGCCGCGCTGCTCCATGACCGGGTGGTTCTCCGAGAGCGGGGACACCGACGGCCACACGGACACGACCAGCTTGATCCCGAGCTCGTCCAGCTCCCGCACCATGCCCGCCGGGTCGGGCCACTCGTCCGGGTCGAACTTCCACTCGCCCAGGTGCGTCCAGTGGAAGAAGTCGCACACGATCACGTCGATGGGCAGTTCGAGCCGCTTGTACTCCCGTGCCACGGCGAGGAGTTCGTCCTGGGTGCGGTAGCGCAGCTTGCACTGCCAGAAGCCCGCCGCCCACTCGGGCAGCATCGGCGTCCGGCCCGTGACCGCGCTGTAGCGGCGCTGCGCGTCGGCCGGGCCGCCCGCCGTGATCCAGTAGTCGATCTGCCGGGCCGAGTCCGCCACCCAGCGCGTGCCGTTGCCCGCGAGCTCCACCCGGCCGATCGCCGGGTTGTTCCACAGCAGCGTGTAGCCGCGGCTGGAGGTGAGCACGGGGATGCCGACCTCGGCGTTGCGCTGGACCAGGTCGAGGACCAGGCCCTTCTGGTCGAGCCGTCCGTGCTGGTGCTGTCCGAGGCCGTACAGCTTCTCGTCGTCGTACGCGGCGAAGCGCTGCTCCAGGCGGTGGTGACCGTTGCCGACGGCGGTGTAGAGGCGCGGGCCCGGCCACCAGAAGTGGGCGCGCTCCTCCGCGAGGAGCTCGGCACCGTTGTCGGTGCGCACGAAGCGGAGCCGGCCCTCGGCGCTGACGTCGACGGTCAGCGTGCCGACGGTCAGCCGCCCGTGTCCGTCCTCGATCTTGACGGTGCTCCCGGTGGCGGGCGGGTCGTCCAGCAGGGCACCCGGCAGCCCGTCGAGGACCGGGCCACCGAGGCGGGCCCGGACCCGGACCGCGTCGGGGCCCCAGGGCTCGATGAGAACGGTCTCCTGGCGGCCGCTCCACTCCAGGGCACCGTCCCGTTCGCGGAACGTGCCGACGGTGGGGGAGGACTGCGCGAGGCTGACCTGGGGCTGGTTTTCGGCAGGCTGGTTCACGGCGGGTGCTCCTGAAGGAGTGCAGACAGGGGGCGCCGGCGAGGGGCGGGGCAGGTCAGGGCAGGGCCGGCGAACGGGAAGCGCTGATCGAACTGGAGGCGCTGATGGAGAGAGATGCTGATGGAACGGAGGCGCTGATCGAGCGGGGGCGCTGACGGAACGGGAAGGCTTGATCGAGCGGGGGTGCTGACGGAACGGGAAGGCTTGATCGAGCGGGGGTGCTGACGGAGCGGGAGGCGCTGATCGAGCGGAGGCGGCGGAGAAGGCGGAGAAGTGCGGGTCAGCCGGCGGACGGCACCGGGCCGGTGCTCGCCCGCACCGTCAACTCCGGTGCGAGCAGCACGACTTCGTCCGTCCCGCGCCCGTCCAGCTTCGCGACCAGGTGCTCCACCGCGCGCCGGCCCATCTCCTGCGCCGGTATGGCGACCGAGGTGAGCCGCACGGACGCCTGGGTGGCGACCTGGTCCGGGCAGACGGCGATCACGGACACGTCCTCGGGCACGGCGCGCCCCTGCTGCCGCAACAGCGCGAGCAGAGGCGCGACCGCGGACTCGTTCTGCACGACGAAGCCTGTGGTGCCCGGGCGCTCGTCGAAGATCCGGGCGAGGGTCACGGCCATCACGTCGTACCCGCCCTCGCAGGGCCGGTGCAGCACGCGCAGCCCCAGCTCCCGCGAGCGGGTCCGCAGCCCGTCGAGCGTGCGCTCGGCGAAACCGGTGTGCCGCTCGTAGACGGCGGGCGCCTCGCCGATGACGGCGATGTCCCGGTGGCCGAGCATGGCCAGATGCTCGGCGCACAGGGCGCCCGTCGCGGTGAAGTCGAGATCGACGCAGGTCAGTCCGGTGGTGTCGGCGGGCAGACCGATGAGCACCGACGGCTGGCCCGACTGCCGCAGCAACGGCAGCCGCTCGTCGTCGAGCTCCACGTCCATCAGGATCATCGCGTCGGCGAGCCCGCTGCCCGTGACGCGCCGGACCGCGTCGGGGCCCTCCTCGCCGGTGAGCAGCAGCACGTCGTACCCGTGGGTGCGGGCGGTGGTCGCCACCGCGATGGCGATCTCCATCATCACGGGCACGTACATGTCCGTACGGAGCGGGACCATCAGCGCGATGATGTTGGACCTGCTGCTCGCCAGGGCCCGGGCCCCCGCGTTCGGGTGGTAGCCGAGCTCCTGGATGCTCCGCTCGACCCGCTGCCGGGTGCCCGCGGAGATGGACCGCTTGCCGCTGAGGACATAGCTCACCGTGCTCGCCGAGACTCCGGCGTGCTGGGCGACCTCGGCGAGGGTGACCATCCAGCTCTCCAAGCGTGGTGTGAAGCGCTTCGACAGTGCGCGCTGCGGGCAATGACGAGTGAGGACGGCTCGACAGTAGCTTGACGGTGAGTGGGTGTCCATAGGTTGTCGAAGCGCTTCGACACGGACTTTCGGGAGTGCGGGCGTCCACAGGGTCCGGGTGATAGTCCGGGTGACGGTCCGGGTGCGCCGGTTCGCCCCGGAGCGCCGCTCCCGGGGCGGGCCCTCTGCCTACCACGAGCGGCCCGTACGGGCCATGGAGCCCATGGAGCGGCGGGGGTGCCCGGCGGTGTCGTCGCGCGGGACCAGCGGCCAGGGAAGGGGCGCGCGCCAACGGTCCGGCGTTGGGCTGGTCGCTGCGCCAGGACTGGTGAGGGTGACCGGAATCGGGTACATACGATCGAGTAGCACCGGTCAGTAAGGACCTGCCCCAAGATCCCTATTCGCGGCGAGGTGAGCCTCATGTCCGCAGCACCCGCTTCCCCTTCCCCCCGACCCGCCGTGACCGAGCGCGAGGCCCGCCAGGTGGCGGAGGCAGCCCGTGAGCAGGACTGGCGCAAGCCCAGCTTCGCCAAGGAGCTCTTCCTCGGCCGCTTCCGGCTCGACCTGATCCACCCGCACCCGATGCCCGCCGACCAGGACGCGCAGCGCGGCGAGGAGTTCCTCGAAAAGCTGCGTGACTTCTGCGAGACGAAGATCGACTCGTCCGTCATCGAGCGCGACGCACAGATCCCCGACGCCGTCATCGACGGGCTCAAGGAGCTCGGCGCCCTCGGCATGAAGATCGACACGAAGTACGGCGGCCTCGGCCTCACCCAGGTGTACTACAACAAGGCGCTCGCCCTCGTCGGCTCCGCGAGCCCCGCGGTCGGCGCCCTGCTCTCCGCGCATCAGTCGATCGGCGTACCGCAGCCGCTGAAGTTGTTCGGCACCCAGGAGCAGAAGGACACGTTCCTGCCGCGCTGCGCCCGCACCGACATCTCCGCCTTCCTGCTGACCGAGCCGGACGTGGGCTCGGACCCGGCCCGCCTCGCCACGACCGCCGTACCGGAGGGGGACGGCTACGTCCTCGACGGGGTGAAGCTGTGGACCACCAACGGAGTGGTCGCCGACCTCCTCGTCGTCATGGCCCGCGTACCGAAGTCCGAGGGCCACAAGGGCGGGATCACCGCCTTCGTCGTCGAGGCCGCCTCGGAGGGCATCACCGTCGAGAACCGCAACGCCTTCATGGGCCTGCGCGGCCTGGAGAACGGCGTGACCCGCTTCCACCAGGTCCGCGTCCCGGCCGCCAACCGCATCGGCCCCGAGGGCGCCGGCCTGAAGATCGCCCTCACCACGCTGAACACCGGCCGTCTCTCCCTGCCCGCCATGTGCGTCGGCGCGGGCAAGTGGTGCCTGAAGATCGCCCGCGAGTGGTCGGGCGCCCGCGAGCAGTGGGGCAGGCCGGTCGGACTGCACGAGGCGGTCGGCTCGAAGATCGCCTTCATCGCCGCCACGACCTTCGCGCTGGAGGCCGTCGTGGACCTGTCCTCGCAGATGGCCGACGAGGACCGCAACGACATCCGCATCGAGGCCGCCCTCGCCAAGCTGTACGGCTCCGAGATGGGCTGCCTGATGGCCGACGAGCTGGTCCAGATCCGCGGCGGCCGCGGCTTCGAGACCGCCGCGTCGCTGATGGCCCGCGGCGAGCGCGGCGTCCCCGCCGAGCAGATCCTGCGTGACCTGCGCATCAACCGCATCTTCGAGGGCTCCACCGAGATCATGCACCTGCTGATCGCGCGCGAGGCCGTCGACGCCCACCTGTCCGTGGCGGGCGACCTCATCGACCCGGAGAAGTCCCTCTCCGACAAGGCGAAGGCGGGCGCGAACGCCGGCGTGTTCTACGCCAAGTGGCTGCCCAAGCTCGTCGCGGGCGCGGGCCAGCTCCCGCGCGCGTACGGCGACTTCCACCCCGCGGGCCACGTCGACCTCTCCGGCCACCTCCGTCACGTCGAGCGCAGCGCTCGCAAGCTGGCCCGTTCCACCTTCTACGCCATGTCCCGCTGGCAGGGCCGGATGGAGACCAAGCAGGGCTTCCTGGGCCGGATCGTCGACATCGGCGCCGAACTGTTCGCGATGAGTGCGGCCTGCGTACGTGCCGAGCACCTGCGCACCACCGGCGACCACGGCCGCGAGGCCTACCAGCTCGCCGACGCCTTCTGCCGCCAGTCCCGCGTCCGCGTCGACGAACTCTTCGCCCGCCTGTGGACCAACACCGATGACCTGGACCGCAAGGTCGTCAAGGGCGTCCTGTCGGGCACGTACGAGTGGCTGGAGCAGGGCGTGATCGACCCGTCCGGCGAGGGCCCGTGGATCGCCGACGCAACCCCCGGACCGTCCCGCCGGGAGAACGTCCACCGTCCCATCCGCTAGCACCCCGTCGCTGAAGCACCCCATGTCCCGTCCCTCGATATTCCTCCCAGGAATTCACTGCCGTCCCCGTCGTCATTCCGCTGCTTGCCGCTCGAAAATCTCGCGTCAACAATGGACGGAAGGCGAACGGGGACGACAGATGCGCCATGGAATCGGGGACAGTCACGCAATTTCCGTCCAGCTGACGTATGCCCGGCGCGAGGCCTGGGGGTATCTCCTTCAGACGGATCGCGTACGGGCGCTGCGGGCGGTCCGGGACGAAGTGCTGCCGATGGCCGAGAAGCTGCGCATGGCGGACCCGGAGTCCTTCGAGACCCACCGGGACGCCCTGGCCGTACTGCTCAACGAGTGCGCGCTGGCCGTCGTCGACGAGGAGACGAGGCCGCCCGTGACCGGCTTCGACGCCGTACACGTGCGCAGGATCGATCCGCACGACGTGGACGCGCTGCTGGACGCCGGGCTGCCGGGCGAGCGTCCGGTGATCCAGCAGCTCTTCCGCGGCGCGCTCGACGTGGTCAAGGACCCCGTGCTGCGCGAGGTGATCACGGCGAACCAGCAGGGTGTCCGCATTCTCCAGCGGGCGAACCACTGGATCCGGATGCTCACGGACGCCATGGACGCGGACGCCATGGACGCGGACGCCATGGACGCGGACGCCATGGACGCGGACGCCATGGACGCGGACGCCATGGACGCGGACGCCATGGACGCGGACGCCATGGACGCGGACGTCGTGGCCGCGGACGTCATGGGCACGGATGCGATGGGTTCAGACGTCGTGGGTTCAGACGTCGTGAGCTCAGATGCCGTGGGCTCGGACGTCATGGGTGCAGACGCCGCGACTGCGGACACAATGGACGTGGGCGCCACGGAAGACGTCGCGGACGCGGCAGCAGGTAAACCAAAACCCGGGAACTCCCCGGAACGGAACACGTGATTCTTTCTCCTGGTGGTTGGGGGTTCGGACAATGCCCGCTCTCGGACTGGAAACCGTCGCCGGCAAGATCATGCGGGCCGGCGAGGGCAGGACCCTGCGCCGACTGCACCACATCGCCGCACAGGTCGCCTCCATCGAGGAGGACTTCACAGACCTGACCGACGCCGAACTCCGCGCCCTCACCGACGAGTACAAACAGCGGTACGCCGACGGGGAGACCCTCGACGACCTGCTGCCCGAGGCCTTCGCCACCATGCGCGAGGCTGCCCGGCGCACCCTCGGCATGCGGCACTTCGACGTGCAGGTCATGGGCGGCGCCGCCCTCCACCGCGGCAACATCGCCGAGATGCAGACCGGCGAGGGCAAGACCCTGGTCGCCACCCTGCCCGTCTATCTCAACGCCCTCGCCGGCCAGGGCGTCCACCTCGTCACCGTCAACGACTACCTGGCCCAGCGCGACGCCGACTGGATGGGCCGGGCGTACCGGTTCCTCGGTCTGACCGTGGGCGTCATCCGCACCGGCTCCACCCCGGAGGAGCGCCGGGCCGCGTACGACTGCGACATCACCTACGGCACCAACACCGAGTTCGGCTTCGACTACCTGCGCGACAACATGGCCTGGTCGCAGGACGAGCTCGTGCAGCGCGGCCACCACTTCGCGATCGTCGACGAGGCCGACTCGATCCTCATCGACGAGGCCCGCACCCCGCTGATCATCTCCGGCCCCGCCGACCAGGCCCCCCACTGGTACGAGGCCTTCGCCACGCTGGTGCGCCCCATGCAGGGGGTCGAGATCCAGGAGGAGCGCTTCGTCAAGCCCCTGGACAAGGAGCGGCTGCGGGCGCTGCGCGACGAGTACCACTACGAGTACGACCCGAGGAACCGCACCGTGGCCGTGCTGGACCGCGGGGTGGAGTTCATCCAGGACCAGCTCGGCATCGACAGTCTCTACGAGTCCGACCACACCCCGCTGGTCGGCCACCTCAACAACGCCCTGAAGGCCAAGGAACTGTTCCGCCGGGATCACGAGTACGTCGTCGTCGACGGCGAGGTCCTGATCGTCGACGAGCACACGGGCCGCCTCCTCGCCGGCCGCCGCTACAACGAGGGCCTGCACCAGGCGATAGAGGCCAAGGAGGGCGTGCAGGTCAAGGAGGAGAACCAGACCCTCGCGACGATCACCCTGCAGAACTTCTTCCGCCTCTACGAGAAGCTCTCCGGCATGACCGGTACGGCGATGACCGAGGCCGCCGAGTTCCACCAGATCTACAAGCTCGGCGTCGTCCCCATCCCGACCAACCGGCCAATGGTCCGCACGGACCAGCCGGACCTGATCTACCGCACCGAGGACGCCAAGTTCGCCGCGGTGGTCGACGACATAGAGGAGCGGCACGCCCAGGGCCAGCCGGTCCTGGTGGGCACCACCACCGTCGAGGTGTCCGAGGCACTGTCCGGGCTGCTGCGCAGGCGGGGCATCCGGCACGAGGTGCTCAATGCCAAGAACCACCAGCGCGAGGCCCTGATCGTCGCCCAGGCGGGTCGCAGGGGAGCGGTCACCGTGGCCACCAACATGGCCGGTCGCGGCACCGACATCATGCTCGGCGGCAACCCGGAGGCCCTCGCCCTCGCCGAACTCCCCGACGAGGCGGACGAGGCGCAGCGCCGGGCCGTCGTCCAGCGCGTGGCGTCCCAGGTCGCGGCCGAGCGTGACGCGGTCACCGAGCTCGGCGGCCTCTACGTCCTCGGCACCGAGCGGCACGACGCCCGCCGCATCGACAACCAGCTCCGCGGCCGCTCCGGCCGGCAGGGCGACCCCGGCGAGTCCCGCTTCTACCTCTCGCTCCAGGACAACCTCATGCGGCTCTTCCAGGCCCAGGTCGTGGACCGGGTGATGGCCGCCGCCAACGTCCCCGACGACGTCCCCATCGAGAACAAGGTGGTCACCCGCGCCGTCGCCTCCGCCCAGGCGCAGCTGGAGCGGCAGCACTTCGAGTCCCGCAAGGACGTCCTGAAGTTCGACGAGGTCCTCAACCGTCAGCGCACGCTCATCTACACCGAGCGGCGCCGCATCCTGGAGGGCCAGGACCTGCGTGAACAGCTCCTGCACTTCATGGACGACACCGTCCAGGCGTACGTCGAGTCGGAGACCGCGGACGGCTTCCCCGAGGAGTGGCACCTGGACCGGCTCTGGACCGCCATCGAACAGCTGTACCCCGTGCGGATCACCCTGGACGACCTGGACGAGGAGTTCGGCGGCCGTGCCGGCCTCACCGCCCAGCACATCGTGGACGCGCTCACCGAGGACATCCACGCCCGCTACGCGGAGCGCGAGGCGGAACTCGGCGAGGACGTGCTGCGTGTGCTGGAGCGCCGGGTGATGCTCTCCGTCCTGGACCGCAAGTGGCGCGAGCACCTCTACGAGATGGACTACCTCCGCGACGGCATCGGCCTGCGCTTCACCCTCGGCCGCGAACCGATCATCGAGTACGAGCGCGAGGGCTTCGACATGTTCGTCGCCATGACCGACGCCATCAAGGAGGAGTCCGTCGGCTACGTCTTCAACCTCGACCCCACCGCCGGCGGCCTCACCCCCGGCTCTCAGGACTCCCTCCACTTCACCGCCCCGACCATGGACACGGTGGAGGGAGTCGTCGAGGGTGACTTCACCCCGGTGGACTCGATGCCGGACGGCTCCGGGGAAGCGGGTCCCCCGCAGGGCACGGCCCGCGCGGCGAGGGCGAGGACACGGCAGTCCCGCGCGAAGCGGCGCCGCAGGAGGTAGGAGGCGGGGGGCGGGGTTTCGCCTCCAGGGCGAAAGACCGCCATACGGTCGGGTAAGGTGCTATCGTGCGTTGCGAGAACCAAGCGTGCACACTGTGCCGATCGAGAACCAAGACGGCACTGCCGAGCTTTGCTCAACAAACCGGGCAGGTTCCGTCCCGGCTGGTGTCGAGGGAGTAAGACCTCTCAGGCCGCTGGTCTGTGAGGCTTCCTGAGCCAGGAATCTCCCTGCTTCAGTTCAGCTGGGGGGAGGGTTCAAATCCCGGAAGGTGTACGTGTGCCGCCGGCCGCCTCGGCCGGCGTGCTCAGCAGTGTCTCCGTCAGAGCCACCGCTCCGGCGAGCGCGGGCAGCGCGGCGCGTATCCCTCTGCGCATGGAAAATCCCCCCAGATGTCGTCCTGCTGACCGGCCGTACGCCGATCAGGACAGCAGCGATATCACCTCGACTTCACATGTGCTTCACAAACGGCTCTATGGCTCTGTCGGATGAGACATGGTGCTAAGGGAGCCGGCAGCCCGACGCGCTGTCCGGCCGGGCGCCGTGTGCGGCCACAATGGGGGGATGACCGACAGTCCAGCCCCTCTCGCCGATCCGCATCTCGTCTTCGACCCCGTCGCCGGGGTCCGGGATGTCGTCGTCCTCGGATCGACCGGTTCGATCGGCACCCAGGCCATCGACCTCGTCCTGCGCAACCCGGACAGGTTCCGTGTCACCGGGCTCCTGGCCGCCGGAGGGAGGGTGGGGCTGCTGGCCGAGCAGGCGTACCGGCTACGGGTCCGGACGGTCGGCGTCGCCCGCGAGGACGCCGTCCCCGCGCTGAAGGAGGCCCTGAGGGGCCAGTACGGCACCGAGCCGCTCCCTGAGATCCTCGCGGGCCCGGACGCCGCCACCCAGCTCGCCGCCTCCGACTGCCACACCGTGCTCAACGGCATCACCGGCTCCATCGGCCTCGCACCCACCCTGGCCGCCCTGGAGGCGGGCCGCACGCTCGCGCTCGCCAACAAGGAGTCGCTCATCGTCGGCGGCCCGCTGGTGAAGGCGCTGGCCAAGCCGGGCCAGATCATCCCGGTCGACTCCGAGCACGCCGCCCTGTTCCAAGCCCTCGCCGCCGGCACCCGTGCCGATGTGCGCAAGCTGGTCGTCACCGCCTCCGGGGGCCCGTTCCGGGGCCGTACCAAGGCGGAGCTGGCGAACGTCACCCCGGCGGACGCCCTCGCGCACCCGACCTGGGCCATGGGACCGGTGATCACCGTGAACTCGGCGACGCTCGTCAACAAGGGCCTCGAAGTCATCGAGGCACACCTGCTGTACGACATTCCCTTCGAACGCATTGAGGTGGTCGTGCATCCGCAGTCGTATGTCCACTCGATGGTTGAGTTCACGGACGGATCAACGCTGGCCCAGGCGACGCCCCCCGACATGCGCGGGCCCATCGCCATCGGCCTCGGCTGGCCGGAGCGCGTCCCCGACGCCGCCCCCGCCTTCGACTGGACCAAGGCGTCCACCTGGGAGTTCTTCCCCCTCGACACTGACGCGTTCCCCTCTGTCGGGCTCGCCCGCCACGTCGGACAGCTCGCGGGCACGGCCCCGGCGGTGTTCAATGCCGCCAACGAGGAATGTGTCGACGCGTTCCTGAACGGCACCCTGCCGTTCAACGCGATCATGGAAACGGTCACCCGGGTCGTCGAGGAACACGGCGTACCCGGAACGGGAACTTCCCTGACCGTGGCGGACGTCCTCGAAGCCGAGACCTGGGCGCGTGCCCGGGCCCGGGAACTGACCAAGGCCACCTCGACCGAGCGGACCACCGCGGAGGCGCGTGCATGACCACCCTGATGACGATTCTCGGCATAGTCGTCTTCGTGATCGGCCTGGGGATCTCGATCGCGTGGCACGAGCTGGGCCACCTGTCGTTCGCCAAGCTCTTCGGCATCCGCGTGCCCCAGTACATGGTGGGCTTCGGCCCCACCCTCTGGTCGCGCCACCGGGGCGAGACGGAGTACGGCATCAAGGCGATCCCGCTCGGCGGCTACATCCGCATGATCGGCATGTTCCCGCCCGGCAAGGACGGCCGCATAGAGGCCCGCTCGACGTCGCCGTTCCGCGGGATGATCGAGGACGCCCGCGCGGCCGCCTACGAGGAGCTCAAGCCCGGGGACGAGAACCGCCTCTTCTACACGCGCAAGCCCTGGAAGCGCGTCATCGTGATGTTCGCGGGCCCGTTCGCCAACCTGATCCTCGCCGTCGTGATCTTCGTCGGCGTGATGATGACGTTCGGCACCAACATGCAGACCACCACGGTCGGCAAGGTCTCGGACTGCGTCATCCAGGCCAGCGCGAACCGCTCGACCTGCGAGAAGGGCGACCAGGCCGCGCCCGCCAAGGCGGCCGGCCTCAAGGCCAAGGACAAGATCGTCGCCTTCAACGGCGTCCCCGTGAAGGAGTGGTCCACCCTCCAGGAGGACATCCGCGCCAACCCCGGCAAGGAGGTCACCCTCACCGTCGAGCGCGACGGCAAGCAGCTCGACCTCACCGCCACCCTCATAAAGAACCAGGTCAGCAAGACCGACGGCAACGGCGGCTACGTCGAGGGCCAGTACGTGACCGCCGGCTTCCTCGGCTTCACACCCGCCAGCGGCATCGTCCCGCAGACCTTCCCGCAGTCCGTGGACCGCATGGGCGACATGATGCAGAACGGCGTGGAGTCGCTGATCTCCCTGCCCGCCAAGATCCCCGCCCTGTGGGACGCGGCCTTCGGTGACGGGCCGCGCGAGGCCGACTCCCCCATGGGCGTGGTCGGCGCGGCCCGCGTCGGCGGCGAGATCGCCACGATGGACATCCCGGCCACCCAGCGGCTCGCCACGTTCCTGATGCTGGTGGCGGGCTTCAACCTCTCGCTCTTCCTGTTCAACATGCTTCCGCTGCTCCCGCTCGACGGCGGGCACATCGCGGGGGCCCTGTGGGAGGCACTGCGCCGGAACGTGGCGAAGGTGCTGCGCCGTCCCGACCCGGGCCCGTTCGACGTGGCGAAGCTGATGCCGGTGGCTTATGTGGTGGCCGGCATTTTCATCTGCTTCACCTTGCTCGTCCTGGTCGCAGATGTCGTCAATCCGGTCCGCATAAGCTAGCCAACCAGCCATAAATCCGCCCATTTTCGACATAGGGTCGTACTGCAGGTCGTACTGCCGGTCGGAGTGCCGCGCCCTTCACTCGTCCAACCCGTGCGAGTGAAAGGTGCGGCTTCAATGGCGGCTTCAATGGCGGTTTCCTTGGCGGTTTCCTTGTACGCCGCAGATGAGGAGGAGGGCACGCCCCGTTGAGAAGCCTTCTGCTGGGCGGATCGTTGGGCGGCCGTGTGCTTCCGTTCGGGTCAGTGCCGTAATCTCGGGCCTGGAGCCCGCTGCTCACGGGACCGGATCCTGATCCACAACTTGGGGTTGCACAGCAGATGACTGCGATTTCTCTCGGCATGCCGTCCGTTCCGACCAAGCTCGCCGAGCGCCGGAAGAGCCGGCAGATCATGGTCGGGTCCGTGGCAGTGGGCGGAGACGCGCCGGTATCGGTGCAGTCGATGACCACGACGCGTACGTCGGACATCGGCGCCACGCTGCAGCAGATCGCGGAGCTCACCGCGTCGGGCTGCCAGATCGTGCGGGTGGCCTGCCCGACGCAGGACGACGCGGACGCGCTCGCCACGATCGCGCGGAAGTCGCAGATCCCGGTGATCGCGGACATCCACTTCCAGCCGAAGTACGTGTTCGCGGCGATCGAGGCGGGCTGTGCGGCGGTCCGCGTCAACCCCGGCAACATCAAGCAGTTCGACGACAAGGTCAAGGAGATCGCGCGGGCCGCGAAGGAGCACGGCACGCCGATCCGTATCGGTGTCAACGCGGGCTCGCTGGACCGGCGGCTGCTGCAGAAGTACGGCAAGGCGACTCCGGAGGCCCTGGTCGAGTCGGCTCTGTGGGAGGCGTCGCTCTTCGAGGAACACGACTTTCGGGACATCAAGATCTCGGTCAAGCACAACGACCCCGTGGTGATGGTCAACGCCTACCGGCAGCTCGCGGCCCAGTGCGAGTACCCCCTCCACCTGGGAGTGACGGAGGCCGGCCCGGCCTTCCAGGGCACGATCAAGTCGGCGGTGGCGTTCGGCGCGCTGCTCGCTGAGGGCATCGGCGACACCATCCGCGTCTCCCTCTCGGCCCCTCCGGTGGAGGAGGTCAAGGTGGGCAACCAGATCCTCGAATCCCTGAACCTCCGTCAGCGCGGCCTGGAGATCGTCTCCTGCCCGTCGTGCGGGCGTGCCCAGGTCGACGTCTACAAGCTCGCCGAGGAGGTGACCGCGGGCCTCACCGGCATGGAGGTCCCCCTCCGGGTGGCCGTCATGGGCTGCGTCGTGAACGGCCCCGGCGAGGCCCGCGAGGCCGACCTCGGCGTCGCGTCCGGCAACGGCAAGGGCCAGATCTTCGTCAAGGGCGAGGTCATCAAGACGGTCCCCGAGTCGAAGATCGTCGAGACCTTGATCGAGGAGGCGATGAAGATCGCCGAGGAGATGGAGAAGGCCGGCGTCATGTCGGGCGAGCCGTCGGTGTCGGTGGCGGGCTGAGCTCCGCTTGCGACCGGGTTGGTTGCGCCCCCGGTCGACTCTTCCCGTCCCGTCCCTGGGGGCTGCCGCCCCCAGCCCCCGCTGTCGGCCTGAACGGCCTCGTCCTCGCACGTTCCAGCCCCTCCGGCGTTTGAGGCGCGGGGGTCCGGGGGCCGGCCCCCGAAACGGGCTCCGCCCCCTCGGCGGAGTCGAAGGGGCGGAGCCCCTGGGGAATGGGACGGGTAGGGGCGGCGGGGCGAGGAACCCCCCGACGACCGGCCGCACGGCATCAC
>NZ_VMNX01000072.1 GCF_009377235.1 Streptomyces acidicola | reverse complement strand
GGGCCTGCCTTCCGTGGGTGCGGCAGCCCCCAGGGAAGGCAGGCACTCGCCAACCGCTCAACCGCCGGAGGCACCCGCACAGTCGGCGCACGTGCCGAAGATCTCCACCGTGTGCGCCACGTTCACGAATCCGTGCTCCGCCGCGATCGCGTCCGCCCACTTCTCCACCGCGGGCCCCTCGACCTCGACGGCCTTGCCGCAGACCCGGCAGACGAGATGGTGGTGGTGCTCACCCGTGGAGCACCGGCGGTACACCGACTCGCCGTCGGAGGTGCGCAGCACGTCCACCTCGCCCGCGTCGGCCAGGGACTGCAACGTGCGGTACACGGTGGTCAGTCCGACCGAGTCGCCCTTGTGCTTGAGCATGTCGTGGAGATCCTGCGCGCTGCGGAACTCGTCGACCTCGTCGAGCGCCGCCGCCACGGCCGCACGCTGCCGAGTGGACCGACCCCGTACGGGTCCAGCGGTCGTCACCGTTGCCTCCTCACGTCTGCGCCTTGCCGGGCCATTGTGCCAGCCCGGACAGAGGGGAGTCAGGCGCCGATCCCCTCCGTACCGTTCCGGGAAGCGCGGCCGGCCGGGACCGTCGCCCGTCCCGTCTCCTTGCCCGTCTCGGGGATCACACACTCCGCCGGGTCGCCCCCGGCATGTTCCAGTACCCGCGCCCGCCGCCGCGCCAGCGGCGCCGCCAGCGCCGTGAGCAGCAGGAACGCGGCGATGGTCAGCAGCACGATCGTCGCCCCCGGCGGCACGTCCTGGTAGTACGAGGTCACCGTACCGCTGAGCGTCACCGTGACGCCGATGGCCACCGCGACCGCGAACGTCGCCGCGAAGCTCCGGCTGAGCTGCTGGGCCGCCGCCACGGGCACCACCATCAACGCCGAGACCAGCAGCAGTCCGACCACCCGCATCGCCACGGTCACCGTCACGGCCGCCGTGACCGCCGTGAGCAGGTTCAGCGCCCGCACCGGCAGGCCCGTGACCCGGGCGAACTCCTCGTCCTGGCTCACCGCGAACAGCTGGCGGCGCAGCCCGATCGTCACCAGCACCACGAACGCCGCCAGCAGGCAGATCGCCGTCACGTCCGACTGCGACACCGTCGACAGCGAGCCGAAGAGGTACGACGTCAGGTTGGCGTTCGAGCCCGTCGGCGCGAGGTTGATGAACATCACTCCGCCCGCCATGCCCCCGTAGAAGAGCATCGCCAGCGCGATGTCGCCGCGCGTCCTGCCGTACCAGCGGATGAGTTCCATCAGCACCGCGCCCAGGACGGACACCAGCGTCGCCATCCACACCGGGGACCACGACAGCAGGAAGCCGAGGCCGACGCCCGTCATCGCCACGTGGCCGATGCCGTCGCCCATCAGGGCCTGGCGGCGCTGGACGAGGTAGATGCCGATGGCGGGCGCGGTGATGCCGACGAGGACGGCGGCGAGCAGGGCCCGCTGCATGAAGGCGTAGTTCAGGAGTTCCATGATTCGGTGCCTTCTCAGCTCAGCAGGCCCGTACGGACCGGTTCCGCTCCGGGAGCCGCGTGCGGGTGGACGTGGTCGTGGCCGGGCAGGGCATGCTGGCCGACCGCCTTGGGGGGCGGTCCGTCGTGCAGGACGCAGCCGTCGCGCAGGACGACCGCGCGGTCGATCAGCGGCTCCAGGGGGCCGAGTTCGTGCAGGACGAGCAGGACGGTCGTGCCCTCGCCCACCTGCTTGCGCAGGGTTTCGGCGAGCACCTCCTGGCTGGCGAGGTCGACGCCCGCCATGGGCTCGTCCATGATCAGCAACTCGGGTTCACAGGCGAGGGCGCGGGCGATCAGGACGCGCTGGTGCTGGCCCCCGGACAAGGCGTTCACGGAGTCCTTCGCCCGGTCCGCCATGCCGACCAGTGCCAGAGCCCTTCGTACGGCCTCGTGGTCGGCCTTGCGGAGGATGCCGAAGCGGGCCCGGGAGAGGCGGCCCGAGGCGACGACCTCGGTCACCGTGGCCGGGACGCCGCCCGCGGCCGTGGTGCGCTGCGGCACGTACCCGACCCGCTTCCAGTCGGAGAAACGGGCACGCGGAGTGCCGAAGATCTCGATGGCGCCGTCGCTGACCGGTACCTGGCCGATGACGCTGCGTATGGCCGTGGACTTGCCGGAGCCGTTGGCGCCGAGCAGCGCGACGACCTCGCCGCGGTGCACGGAGAGGTCGATGCCGCGCAGGACGGTGCGCGAGCCCAGTTCGGCGCGGACACCTCGCAGGGAGATGACGGGCTCGGATATGACGGGCTCGGTGGCGGGTTCGTCGCTCATGCCTGCGTCCTCCACAGAGGTCACTTGGCGCCCAGTGCGGTCTGCAGCGCCTTGAGGTTGGCTTCCATGACCTGGATGTAGTCGTCGCCTCGGGACTTGGACGTGATGCCCTCGATGGGGTCGAGCACGTCCGTCTTCAGGTTCGAGTCCTTCGCGAGGGTCTTCGCGGTCTTGTCGCTGACGAGGGTCTCGTAGAAGACGGTGGAGACCCCGTCGGCCTTGGCCATCTTCTCAAGATCCTTCACGCGGGCGGCACTGGGCTCCGACTCCGGGTCGAGGCCGGCGATGGCCTCTTCGGTCAGGCCGTAGCGCTCGGCGAGATAGCCGAAGGCGGCGTGGGTGGTGATGAAGACCCTGGTCCTGGTGTTCTTCAGGCCGCTGTCGAACTGGGAGTCCAGGGCGCCGAGCTTCTCGACCAGGGCCTCGGTGTTCGTCTTGTAGACGTCCGCGTGGTCCGGGTCGGCCTTCTCGAAGGCGGCGCCGACGCCCTTGGCGACCTCGGCGTACTTCACCGGGTCGAGCCAGATGTGGGGGTCCTTGCCGCCCGCCTCCTCGCCGTGCTCGTGGTCGTGCTCGGCAGCGTGGCCGCCGACCTCGGTGCCGTGCTTCTCCAGGGAGGTCAGTGTGGTGGCGTCGATCTTCGTCTTGACCCCGGACTGGGCGACGGCGTCGTCGACGGACGGCTGGAGGCCCTTGAGGTAGAGAATGGCGTCCGACTCCTGGAGCTGCGCGGTCTGCCGGGCGCTGATCTCCAGGTCGTGCGGCTCCTGGCCGGGTTCGGTGAGGGTGGTGACGTGGACGTACTTCCCGCCGATCTGCTCGGCGAGGTAGGCCATGGGGTAGAACGACGCCACGACGTCGAACTTGTCCGTGTTGCCCGCGGCGGACGTGTCCGAGCATGCAGTGAGGGTGCCGAGGCCGAGGGCGGTGGCCGCCGCGACCGCGGTCCCGGATATGAGGTGTCGCCGGTGTCGCCGGTTTCGACGCTGTCGTCGTACTACGTTCATGACAGTCATTTTCAGCAAAGATGGAAATGATTGTCAACAAGCCCTGGGTGAGGCTTTGGGTAAGGCCGAGGTGAGGGCTGGGTGACCGTTTTGTTCTACCTCCTGACCGAACCGATTTGATTGGAGGGGAGCCCCCGCCGGTAACCTGAAGCATTCGCTCTGAGGCGCATCGCTTCCCTCCAGGAGCGCATCCGCTTCGTCGCCCGTCGTCGTAATGAAGAGAGCACCGTGGCCGCCGACAAGATCGACACCATCGTCAGCCTGAGCAAGCGCCGTGGCTTCGTATTCCCGTGCAGCGAGATCTACGGTGGCCAGCGCGCCGCCTGGGACTACGGACCGCTGGGTGTCGAGCTCAAGGAGAACATCAAGCGCCAGTGGTGGCGCTACATGGTCACGTCGCGCGAGGACGTCGTCGGTATCGACTCGTCCGTGATCCTGGCCACCGAGGTCTGGGTGGCCTCCGGCCACGTCGCCACCTTCACCGACCCGCTCACCGAGTGCACCTCCTGCCACAAGCGGTTCCGCGCGGACCACCTGGAGGAGGCGTACGAGGCGAAGCACGGCCGCATGCCCGAGAGCCTCGCCGAGGTCAACTGCCCGAACTGTGGCAACAAGGGCCAGTTCACCGAGCCCAAGCAGTTCTCCGGCCTGCTCTCCACGCACCTCGGCCCGACGCAGGACAGCGGCTCCATCGCCTACCTGCGCCCCGAGACCGCGCAGGGCATCTTCACCAACTTCGCCCAGGTGCAGACCTCCTCGCGCCGCAAGCCGCCGTTCGGCATCGCGCAGATGGGCAAGTCGTTCCGCAACGAGATCACGCCGGGCAACTTCATCTTCCGTACCCGCGAGTTCGAGCAGATGGAGATGGAGTTCTTCGTCAAGCCGGGCGAGGACGAGAAGTGGCAGGAGTACTGGATGCAGGAGCGCTGGAACTGGTACACCGGCCTGGGCCTGCGTGAAGAGAACATGCGCTGGTACGACCACCCGCAGGAGAAGCTCTCCCACTACTCCAAGCGCACCGCCGACATCGAGTACCGCTTCCGCTTCGGCGGCAGCGAGTGGGGCGAGCTGGAGGGTGTCGCCAACCGCACCGACTACGACCTCTCCGCCCACTCCAAGGCCTCCGGTCAGGACCTCTCCTACTTCGACCAGGAGGCGGGCGAGCGCTGGACCCCGTACGTGATCGAGCCGGCGGCGGGTGTCGGGCGCACGATGCTGGCCTTCCTCCTGGACGCCTACGTCGAGGACGAGGCCCCCAATGCCAAGGGCAAGATGGAGAAGCGCACGGTGCTGCGCCTCGACCCGCGCCTGTCCCCGGTGAAGGTCGCGGTCCTCCCGCTCTCCCGCAACCCGGAGCTGTCCCCGAAGGCGAAGGGTCTCGCCCAGGCCCTGCGTCAGCACTGGAACATCGAGTTCGACGACGCCGGCGCGATCGGCCGCCGCTACCGCCGCCAGGACGAGATCGGTACGCCGTTCTGCGTCACGGTCGACTTCGACACGCTGGACGACAACGCGGTGACGGTGCGTGAGCGCGACTCGATGAAGCAGGAGCGCGTGTCGCTGGACCAGATCGAGGGCTACCTCGCGGCGCGTCTGATCGGCTGCTAGGAACCTTCCGGCCGTACGAGCGGCCGGCTGTTCCCCGTACCCCGGCCGGGGTACGGGGAACTGTCGTTTTTACGGGTCCCCGTATGCGGGCGGATGGCGCATGGCAGAGGAGGCCCGGCGGCTGACAGCTGACAGATATTGAAATCTGTCAGCTGTCATGTCAGGGTGGGCGTACGGCACCGTGGGCGCGTGCCGCACACGGCCCACGGTTCACGACATCCCAAGGAGCCCTCATGCAAACCCGTCCCCTCGGCACCACCGGCCCCCAGGTCTCCGCCCTCGGCCTCGGCTGCATGGGCATGTCCGCGCTGTACGGCACCGCGGACCGGGCCGAATCCATCGCGACCATCCACGCCGCGCTCGAAGCGGGCGTGACCCTGCTCGACACCGGCGACTTCTACGGCATGGGCCACAACGAGATGCTGATCGGCGAGGCCCTGCGGTCCGCTCCGGCGGCGCGGCGCGAACAGGCGCTCACCAGCGTCAAGTTCGGGGCGCTGCGGGGCCCGGACGGTGAGTGGGGTGGTGTCGATGGACGACCGGCCGCAGTGAAGAACTTCGCCGCCTACTCGCTCCAGCGCCTCGGCGTGGACCACATCGACGTCTACCGGATCGCCCGGATCGACCCCGGCGTGCCGATCGAGGAGACGGTCGGCGCCATCGCGGAGCTGGTGGAGAAGGGATACGTGCGGCACATCGGACTGAGCGAGGTCGGCGCCGACACCATCCGGCGGGCCGCCGCCACCGCCCCTGTCGTGGACCTCCAGATCGAGTACTCGCTCATCTCGCGGGGCCTGGAGCAGAGCATCCTGCCGACCACCCGTGAGCTGGGCATCTCCATCACGGCGTACGGCGTGCTGTCCCGTGGTCTGATCTCCGGGCACTACACCCGCGACCGGCAGCTGGCCGCGAACGACTTCCGCTCCCACTCCCCCCGTTTCCAGGGCGAGAACCTCGACCACAACCTCGACCTCGTCGAGTCCCTGCGCAAGATCGCCGAGCAGAAGGGCGTCAGCGTCGCGCAGATCGCCATCGCCTGGGTGCTCTCACGGGGCGAGGACATCGTGCCGCTGATCGGCGCCCGCACCCGGGAGCGGCTGACCGAGTCGCTGGGCGCGCTGGACGTGACGCTGGACGACGCGGACCTGGCGGCCATCGAGGCGGCGGTTCCGGCCGACTCGGCGGCGGGCGACCGCTACGCGGCGGCGCAGATGGCGACGCTCGACAGCGAGCGCTGACCGGCCCTCCCGGTACGGTCTCTCTCATGACACCGACCCCGCAGACCCTGACCGCCGAGCGCATCCTCGAAGCGACCGAGGAGGTGCTGCGCCGCCACGGCCCCGCCAAGGCGACCGTGGTGGACGTGGCCCGCGCGCTCGGAGTCAGCCACGGCAGTGTCTACCGGCACTTCAGTACGAAGGCGGCGCTGCGGGAGGCGGTGACGAAGCGCTGGCTGGACCGTACATCCGACTCCCTCTCCGGCATCGTCGCCGAGGACCGCGACCCGGAGGCCCGGCTGCGCGACTGGTTCACCGCTCTCTTCGCGGCCAAGCGCCGCAAGGCCGGTGACGACCCCGAGCTCTTCGCCACGTACATGGTCCTGACCGAGGAGAGCGGTGGGGCGGTGGGCGAGCACCTGGCCGAACTGACAGGCCAGTTGAGGCGGATGGTCCAGGCGGGCGTCGAAGCCGGCACCTTCAGCACCGACGACCCGGACGCCACCGCCCGCGCCCTCTTCCACGCCTCACGCCGCTTCCACGACCCGCGCTACGCCCCCGAGTGGGAACAGCCCGGGACAGAGGCGGAATTCGACGCCGTGGTGGACCTGCTGCTGCGGGGTCTGAAGGCCTGACGCCCGCGCCCCCGCCCTGGCGGCCCTGGCGTCCCCGCCCTGCTGTCACGCCACGCAGAACTCGTTGCCTTCCGGGTCCTGCATCAGCCACCAGTGGCCCGCGGGGCCCTTGTCCACCTCACGGACACGGGTCGCGCCCAGGGACTCCAGGCGGGAGACCAGCTCGTCCCGGCCGCCGGCATTCGCGTGGATGTCGATGTGCAGGCGGTTCTTCACCGTTTTCGGCTCGGGGACGTCCTGGAACAGCAGACGACGGCCCTTGCCGATGCCGGTGAACGAGTCGTACGGGTCCTCGGGGTGGCGTACGGCCGCGTAGCCCCGGAAGGCGCGGCGGCCCTCGTGCTCGGCGACCGCAGCCTCGGGGAGGTCGCCCGTCGACAGGAGGTGGTCGATGAGCGCGGTCGCGTCCTCCACCTCGTACTTCAGTGCCGCGGCCCAGAAGTCCGCCATGGTCCGGGCGTCGTGGGTGTCGATGACCAGCTTCCAGTGCAGAGCGTCGTTCATGTAACTGGTTATATTGGTTACAGAGGCTCGTCGTCCACAGGTCGGGGGTTGTTGCGTGTGTCCGGGATGGTGCTGCGGTCCCACTCCGGGGTCTCGTTCCGGTTCGACCCCGGCGCCCTCTGTCTCGAACTGCTCACCACCGGAGGGCCGGGTGCCTTCCGCAGGTTCGAGGTGCTCCACGCGCCCGCCGATCTGGTCGCCTGGGCCGAGCGGTCGCGGCTCACGCCCACGCCCGCGCTGGAGGTCACGGAGCAGGACGTGGCGTACGCCCGTCGGGTCCGGGACGCGCTGTTCCGCGTCGTCGTGGCGCGCATCCGCGGCGGGTTGCCCGAGTTCGGTGTGGAGGGCGGGGGCCGCGAGGATCTCGATGTCCTCAACGAGGCGGCCGCTCATCCGCCGTTGGTCCCCGCGATCGTCGGCGACGGCGAGCGGCGTGTGTGGGCGGGAGTGGCCGTCGGGACGCAGCTCGTCTCCAGCGTCGCCCGCGATGCCGTCGAGCTGCTCACCGGGCCGTACGCCGAGCGCGTCCGCATGTGTGCCGGCGAGCGCTGCTACCTCGTCTACGTCGACACCTCACGGCCCGGACGGCGCCGCTGGTGCTCCATGGAACACTGCGGCAACCGCCACAAGGTGCGGGCCCTGCGCGCCCGCCGCGCCGAGGAAGGGCGGTGAGGGCTACGCCGTCTTCGGGTCCACCGTCGCCTGGTGCTCCTCGGCCAGGTGTTCCTCCGCCTTCAGCCACGACAGGAACTGGGCGCCCTTCCGCCAGCCGCACGTGTCGCATGCGATCGTGCGCTGCACTCCCGTGCGTTCGACCCGGACGGTGTGCTCGCGCCCGTGCTGGTCCCAGCGGGTCACCTTGCTCGTGTTGATCTCCAGCATCACGTCTCCACGTCTCCACGCCTCCTGGCGACGCTCGGTGCTCCAGGGGGTGTTGAGCCTTCTGATTCCTTCTGATTCCTTCTGAATCTTTGTGCAGCAAGGAGTTTGCAGCAAGACCAACATCAACAGGGGCTCTCGGGGCGACAAGTTCGACGGCTTCTCCTAGCTGATCGTTCGCGGCAGCCGCAGGCTCAGCGCCACCGTCAGGGCGATTCCCGCCAGTTGGACCAGGAGTGTCGTCGCCAGGGCGTCGCCCATGCCCATCCCCGGGACCAGCGAGAGGAAGAGGGAGCCGAGGGTGGCCACGCCCAGGGCGAGGGCCGACTGCTGTGTGGTGATCATGACGCCGCTGCCGACTCCGGCCCGTGCGGACGGGACCTCGGAGAGGACGATCCGGAAGAGGATGGGGAGTTGGAGCGCTTGACCGGCACCCGCGATCGTCACGCCGGGCAGGAGCGGCAGCCAGGTCAGGTCCGGCCAGCTCCGCCACACGGCGAGGGCCATCAGCGCCACGCCCACCGCCTGGATCAGCCCGCCCGCGGTCACCACGCGGGTGCCGTAGCGGGCGACCAGCCGCGGACCCGCCAGCGACACGAGGAAGAACGACACCGCCATCGGGGACAGCGCGAGACCGGCCGCGACCGGACCGAGCCGCGCGCCCTGCTGCAACGCCACCGCGATCACGAACATGAACCCGCTGAATCCGATCGAGAACGGCACGATCATGACCAGGCCCCGGCGGAGTGACGTGAGCGCGAAGAGACTGGGTGGTACCAGAGGCGTACGGCCCAGGCGGTCCTCCCGGCGCTCGACCAGGTAGAAGGCACCGGCCGCGAACGGGAACGCGGCCAGCGCCAGCCAGGTCCACAGGGGCCAGCCCGCAGCCCGCCCCTCGGTAAGCGGCACGAGGAGGGTCAGCAGGGACACGGCCAGCAGGACCGTGCCGGGACCGTCCACGGGCTCCGGGTGCGACGAGCGGGTCTCGGGCACGGCCCGCTCGGCCAGGACCAGGCCGACCACGACGACCGGCACGTTCACCAGGAACACCGCGCGCCAGTCGGTGCCCGCGATGTCGGCCGCCACCAGGACGCCGCCGAGGATCTGTCCGGCCACCATGGAGAGCCCGGCCGTCGCGCCGTACAGGCTCATCGCCCGGGCGCGGTGCGCGCCGGAGGTCGTCGCCTGGATGGTGGCGAGCACCTGCGGGAGCATCGCGGCCGCCGCCGCGCCCTGTGCGACCCGCGCCGCCACCAGCGACCAGGCGTCCGGGGCGAGCCCGCACGCCAGCGAGGTCACACCGAAGGCGGCCATGCCCCACAGGAACAACCGGCGCCGGCCGAAGAGGTCGCCGAGCCGGCCGCCGAGGACCAGCAGAACGGCGTACGAGACGCCGTACCCGGCGACGACGAGCTCCAGGACCGCCTCGTTCGCGGAGAGGTCGCGGCCGATCGTCGGCAGGGCCACGTTCACGATGAAGAAGTCGATGAGAGGGAGCGCCGCGCCGAGCAGGACCGTGAAGAGCCCGAGGCCGCCCAGCACGGACGGCGGGGCGGTGGGGGCGCGGACGGGAGTGGTGGTGAGGGAATCCGTATCGGTCACACCAAGCAGGTTCCTGCCTGGCTCAGCCTGGTACCAGAGTCTCCTTATCCTGGTAGAAGCACTACCTGGAAAACAGGTGCAACAGGGTCCGCAGGGCCGCACGCTGGAGGCATGACGACCATGGCGGTACGGGCGACCGAGGCACAACCACGCCAGGCACCACCACGCCGAACACCACCACCCGAGGCGCCACGCGAGGCCCGCCCACGCGAGGCCCGCCCACGCGAGGCCCGCCCACCCGAGGCACGCTCACCGGAGATGGGCGAGCCTGCGACGAATCAGCCTGCGACGAACCAGCCGACGACGGTACAGCCGCCTGCGGCGCAGGAGTCGGCGGTGCGCCGGCACGAACTCGCCGCGTTCCTGCGCCACCGCCGCGAGCACATCACGCCCGAGCAGGTCGGCCTGCCCCGCGGCCGGCGCCGGCGCACACCCGGACTGCGCCGCGAGGAGGTCGCGCAGCTCTCCGCGGTCGGCGTCACCTGGTACACCTGGCTCGAACAGGCCAGGGACATCCAGGTCTCCGTGCAGGTCCTCGACGCCCTCGCGCGCACCCTGCTCCTCGACTCCAGCGAGCGCGAGCACCTGTTCAACCTGGCCGGGGCCGTCGACCCCTCGCCCGGCAAGAACTGCTCGTCGGTGACCCCGGCGCAGCGGGCCATCCTGGAACAGATGGAGCCGTTCCCGGCCTGCCTGCAGAACAGCCGGTACGACATCCTCGCGTACAACCGCACGTACGGCCTGCTGCTCTGCGACCTCGCCGCGGTGCCGCCCGAGGACCTGAACTGCATCGTCCTCGCCTACACCCACGAGGAGTGGCGCTCGTCGATCGTGCACCTGGAGGAGACCACCCGGTTCATGGCCGCCAAGCTGCGCGCCGCGATGGCCGGTCATCTCGCCGACCCCGCCTGGAAGACGCTGTTGAACCGGCTGCACACGGAGTCCGCGGAGTTCCGCGAGGCCTGGGACCGCCACGAGGTCGTCGCGGGCGCCCGCAGCAAACGCAAGCAGTTCGTAAACGCCCATGTCGGCCCGCTCACCCTCGACCACACCGACCTCTGGCTCGGCCCGAGCAGCGGACCACGGATGGTGACGTACGCGCCGGTCGACGAGGAGTCGCGCGAGCGGCTGGAGAAGCTGCACGCCCTCGCGCTGGAACGGGAGGCGGCCACCCGGTGATCCCGTGGGGCGGCTGATCCCGTTGTGGCGGCGGGGGCGTACCTGGCGCGCTGGAGCTACGCACCCGGCGCGCTGGAGCTACGCACCTGGCGCACCTGACCCACGCACCTGACACACCTGAGCTACGCCCGGTCGGCGTTCGCCCCGGACACCACTCCCGCCGCGTCCCGCACCTCGGCAGCCTCCAGGCGGTCGGCCGTGCGCTCGGCCGTCCAGCGGGCCCAGCGCCCCGTCGTGAGCGCGCCCAGGACCAGTACCGCGAGGCCGCAGCCGGCGATGATCCACCAGCCGGGCCGGGCGGCCGACACGAACGTGTCCCGGTACGCCGACGAGCTCACGCCCGCCGCCAGCACCGCACCGATCACCGCGACGCCCAGCGTCTGGCCGATCTGGCGGCTGGTGGAGGCGACGGCGGCGGCGACCCCGGCCTGGGCGCGGGGCATGCCGGAGACGGCGGTGTTGGTGATGGGGGAGTTGACGAAGCCGAAGCCCACGCCGAACAGGACGAACCCGATGAAAAGTGTGACGTTCGACGTCTCGGCCTCGAAGACGGCGAAGAGCACACCGCTCGCGGTCATCGCGCACCCGGCCAGCAGCAGCGGCAGCCGTGGCCCCCGGCTGCCGACCAGCCGGCCGGACAGCGGCGCACAGGCGAAGGTCGGCACCGCCATCGGCAGCATCCACAGGCCCGCGTGCAGGGCGTCCAGACCGCGCACGTTCTGCAGGTACAGCGTCGACAGGAAGAGGAAGCCGCCGAGCGCCGCGAACGAGCCGATCGCGATCAGGGTCGCCCCGCTGAACGGTGCCGACCGGAAGAAACGCAGCTCGATGAGGGGTTCGGCGCGGCGCGGCTCGTACCAGAGGATGCCGATCAGGGCCACGAGCGCGAGGACCGCGAAGGGGAGGACGTGGGCGATCCCGGAGTTCGGCGCCTCGATGATCGAGTACGTGAGGGCACCGAACAGGGCGATCACCATGACCTGCCCCACCGGGTCGGGACGGCGGGCCTTCGGGGCGCGGGACTCGGGAACGTAGCGCAGAGTGAGCAGGAGCGCGGCCAGCCCGACGGGCAGGTTGATCCAGAAGATCGAGCGCCAGCCGACCGACTCCACGAGCAGCCCGCCGACCAGCGGACCGGCGGCCATCGATATGCCGACGACGGCTCCCCACGCACCGATCGCGCGGGCACGCTCACGTGGGTCGGTGAAGGTGTTGGTGATGATCGACATCGCGACCGGGTTCAGCATCGAACCGCCCACCGCCTGCACCATCCGGAAGGCGACGAGGGCCTCCAGGTTCGGGGCTAGGGAGCACAGCGCCGAGCCGATGGTGAAGACGACCAGACCGGCCATGAAGACGCGCTTGCGGCCGATGCGGTCCGCGGTCGCCCCCGAGAACATCAGCAGTGAGGCGAGCACGAGCGTGTACGCGTCGATCGTCCACTGGAGCCCTGACACGCTCGCGTTCAGTTCCCGCTGCATCGACGGCAGGGCGACGTTCAGGACCGTGTTGTCGAGACTCACGATCAGCAGGCTCATGCAGCAGATCGCGAGCACCAGCAGACGCCGGCGGTGACTGAGCTCGGGCATGCGTTCCATCGTACGCCAAAATCAATAGTGCGCCTAACTAATGACTGGAGGTGGTGGCCGGAGTACGCGACAATGAGGGAATGTCCACGTCCACCGTCGCCCCCACGAGTCCCCTCCGGATCGGCCCGCACACCGTCCAGCCGCCCGTCGTGCTCGCCCCCATGGCCGGCATCACGAACGCGCCCTTCCGCACGCTGTGCCGGGAGTTCAGCGAGGGCAAGGGGCTCTACGTCAGCGAGATGATCACGACCCGGGCCCTGGTCGAGCGCAACGACAAGACCATGCAGCTGATCAGGTTCGACGCGTCGGAGACCCCGCGCTCGATCCAGCTGTACGGCGTGGACCCGGTGACCGTCGGCAAGGCCGTCCGCATGATCGCGGAGGAGGACCTCGCCGACCACATCGACCTCAACTTCGGCTGCCCGGTCCCGAAGGTGACCCGCAAGGGCGGCGGCTCGGCCCTCCCGTACAAGCGCAACCTCCTCCGCGCGATCCTCCGCGAGGCCGTGACCGGGGCCGGTGACCTCCCCGTCACGATGAAGATGCGCAAGGGCATCGACGACGACCACATCACGTACCTCGACGCCGGCCGCATCGCCGTCGAGGAGGGCGTGACGTCCATCGCCCTCCACGGCCGCACGGCCGCCCAGCACTACGGCGGCACGGCCGACTGGGACGCCATCGCCCGCCTGAAGGAGCACGTGCCCGAGATCCCCGTCCTCGGCAACGGCGACATCTGGTCGGCCGAGGACGCGCTGCGGATGGTGCGGGAGACGGGCTGCGACGGAGTGGTGGTCGGGCGCGGCTGCCTGGGGCGCCCATGGCTGTTCGCGGACCTGGTGGCGGCGTTCGAGGGCCGTACTGGAGACTTCGTCCGCCCGTCCCTCCGCGAGGTGGCCGGCGTCATGGTCCGCCACGCCACCCTCCTCGGCGAGTGGATCGGCGACGAGTCCCGCGGCGTCATCGACTTCCGCAAGCACGTGGCCTGGTACCTCAAGGGCTTCGCGGTCGGCTCGGAGATGCGCAAGCGCCTCGCGATCACGTCCTCGCTGGACGAACTCCGCAACGGCCTCGACGAACTGGACCTCGACCAGCCCTGGCCGTCGGGCGCCGACGGCCCGCGCGGCCGCACCTCCGGCAACAACCGCGTGGTACTGCCGGACGGCTGGCTCAAGGACCCGTACGACTGCACGGGCGTGACGGAGGAAGCAGAACTGGACACGTCAGGGGGCTGAGGGAATGCGCCCCTGCAAGGGGCGCTCTTCAGGGGCGCGAGGAACTGCGCGACCAGCCGAACACAACCCGCAGCCGCCAACCGACAAATACTCCCGAGCTCTCAGGCGCCCCCTACAGCCGTAAGCAACGCAAGCGGCGCCGCGGCCGCCCGAGCCTCCCGCACACACGCATGCGGATAAGGAACGGGCTCCGGGTGGGTGTCCCGCCCGTACCCGGCCAGGACCTCGGGCAACCGGTGCCCGGTCGCCATCGCCGCGTCCACCAGCCCGTGCGCAACCGTCCGCGCCTCGTCGTGCAGCCCGTAGCGCGCGAGCCCCAGCGCGATGAGCGCGTTGTCGTGCGGCCACACGGAACCCAGGTGGTAGGACAGCGGGTGATACGCGGGTTGCCCGGCCGCGACCGTCCGTACGCCCCACCCCGAGAAGAAGTCGGGCTCCAGCAGCCGCCGCCCCACCAGTTCGCCGTACTCCTTGTCCAGCAACCCCGACCAGAGCAGATGACCGGCGTCGGAGGCGAGCGCGTCGACGTGGTTGCCGTCGCCGTCCAGCGCCAGCGCGGCGAACCCGTGGTCGGCCATCCAGAAGTCCCGCTGGAAGCGGTCGCGCAGATCGGCCGCCGCCTGCTCCAGCAGTGCCCCGTAGACCTCGTCCTCCCACACCGTGCGGGCGAGGTGGGCCGTGCGGCGCAGCGCGTCGTACGCATAGCCCTGGGCGCCCGCCGCCATCACCGGACCGGAGGGACGGCTGCCGTCGGCCGAGCAGATCGCGCCCGGGGAGTCCTTCCAGTTCTGGTTCGCGAGGCCGCCCTGGTCCGCGCGGTACACCAGGTAGCCGCGGGAGGTGAGGCCGCCGTGGTCGAGCATCCAGCCGATCGCGGCACGGGCGTGGGGCTTCAGACGGCGGGCCAGGCTCACGTCGCCGGTCTGCTCGACGTACGCGCCGAGGAGGACGAGGAAGAGCGGGGTCGCGTCCACCGAGCCGTAGTACCGCCCGAACGGCACCTGGCCGAAGTGGGCCAGCTCGCCGTGCCGTACCTCGTGCACGATCTTGCCCGGCTGGGCCACCGCGTCGAGGCCGACCTCGGTGGCCTGGGTGGCGGCGAGTGCGGGGAGGGTGGCGGCCGCGAGCTCCGGGCGGTAGGGGAGGGCGAAGAGTGAGGTGAGGAGCGCGTCGCGGCCCAAGAGGGTGAGGAACCAGGGGACTCCGGCCGCGGGGACGCGCAGTTCCTCCCCGTCCGGGCCCGTCGCGGGGACCTGGAGCACGGCCAGGTCGCTGAGCCCGCGCGCACAGGCCGCCGCCAGCTCCGGCCAGCTCGTCGGGAAGGGCACGCCCTCCGCGAACTCGCCCTCCAGGGCGAGGAGTTGCTCGGTGGCGACGGCGGGGGAGGACGGAACCTCGGGTGCGCGGGGGGTGCCGTGCGGGCGTGCGGCCACCTGGAGTGTCAGCTCCGCCGAGCCGTGGGGCTCCAGGTCGAGGGCCCAGACGAGGCGGCGGGCGCCCGTGCCCGTCTCCTCGACGCCGTCGGGCGCGGGCTCGGACGTGACCTTCGTACAGGAGTGCCACTCGCCGCGCCGGTAGCTGAACTCCACGCCGTCGTCGAGGACCGTGCGGGAGCGCACGGCGCCGATCTTGGTGTACGTGCGGTGGTCGGAGCGCAGTTCGAACTGGTCCGTGAAGTCGGCGTCCGCGGTGACCGCGATATGGACCGTCGTCGGTACCGGGCGGTTGCTGGTGACGCGCAGCGACTCGACTAACGCCCCGTCGGTGACGGCCTGTTCCCGGAAGAGCGTGTACGCCGGCGGCTCCTGGCGGCCGCCGCGCGGTACGAGGACGCAGCGCGCGGTGTCGCCGTCGGCGACCGGGGTGAGCGTCTCGGGTACGGCGCCGTCGACGGTGAGCTGCCAGCGGCTGAGGTGGCGGGCGTCCCGTACGAACAGCCCGTCCGGGGGGTTGCCGCCGCGTACCCCGCTGATGTCGCCGCCGTCGCCCACGGCCGCGAACGTCCTGCCGCGTACGAGCAGATGCTGCCGGTCCGTCATCCCCGGTCCCCTCGTTTGTCCCTCATGTCGTCCATGTTGTCCATGTTGTCCATGTCGTTCATGCCGAACGTGCCGATGCCCACGGGGGTCACGCCGTGCCCCGGGGGCTGGTGGAGCAGGTCGAGCGTGAGTGCGGCCGTCCAGCTGAAGTCGCCCGACCCGCAGGCCTCGCCGGTGTACGGGTCGACGTACTCCGCGAACCCGGATGTGCCGGCGGTGCTCAGGAAGTCCTCCCGCAGAGCGTCGGCCCGTCCCCGCTCACCGTGCAGCCGCAGCCCGCGCTCGATCAGCCAGGCCGTGTTGAACCAGGCCGGACCGCGCCAGTAGCGGTGCGGGTCGAAGGCCTCACCGGTGAGGTCGTAACTCGGTACGAGACGGGCGGCCCCGCCGAGCCCGAAGTGCGGTCCGCCGGCCGTGCGGAGCAGGGTGTCGGTGATGTCACGCGACAGGGTCGGCAGCAGCAGGGGGATCAGTCCGGAGACACCGCGCTCGGGGATCAGTCCGCCGCCGCGCACGTCCCGGCAGAAGAACATGCCTTCCACCGGGTCCCACAGCCGGTCCACCAGGGCGGCCGTCAGCCGCTCCGCGCGCGCGTGCCGGGCCGTGCCCGTGGCGCCGAGCTCCTTCGCGATCCGGGCGAGCGCGTGCTCCGAGGTGATCAGCAGCGCGTTGAACGCCGGGTCCTCGACGGCGAAGTCCCCGCGGCCGTCGGCATAGGCCCCGTCGCGGTAGTCCGTCGCCAGGCACACGTACCGCCCGTAGTCCAGGTCCGTCGGCCGGTCCTCGGGTGCGCCGTGGTCGAGGTCGGCGCGGCGGAAGGAGCGGGCGGGGGCCGGGGTGACGCGGGCGAGTGGGGCGTCCCAGCACGGGGAGTTGTCCATGCCCTGCTCCCAGGGGTGGACGACCGAGGCCAGCCCGCCTCCGCCGAGGTCACGGCGGTGCAGCAGATAGCGGTGCCAGGCGGCCAGACGCGGGTACAGCCGGGGCAGGAAGCCGCGCGCCCGGGACAGTCCGGGGTCGGCCTGGTGCACCAGCCATGCGGCGAGCGCGTGCACCGGTGGCTGCACGATGCCCGAGGTCTGTACGGTGCGCGGGGCGCCCGCGGCGTGCCCCGCGGTCGAGGAGCGCCAGAAGTCGGGGCTCGGGAAGTACGCGTCGAGCGGCACGGAGGGGTTGAAGACGATGTGCGGGATCCGGCCGTCGCCCCACTGGGCGTCGAGCAGCGTCTCCAGCTCCGTCTGCGCCCGTAACGGCGACAGGTGCCGCAGCCCGATGGCGATGAACGCCGAGTCCCACGACCACTGGTGCGGATACAGCCCCCGCGACGGCACGGTCGACGTCCCCGTCCAGTTGTCCTCCAGCACCCGGGCGGCCCTGCGGTGCAGGGAACCGGCCGGCGCCGCCGGATCGTATACATCGGCTCCGACGTGCGTGATCCCGTCCGGACCGGGCCCGATTCCACGCGGCTCGGCCGGCTTGCCCGGCTCGGCCGCGGGAGGTGGGGCCGAGGTGCGGAGTGGGCCCGTGCGGTCCCGCAGTTGGGCGGTGAGCTGGGTTGTGCGGTCCACGCAGGGCCCCCCGAGGACGTCGAGCCGACCGGTTCGGCAGTGGCTACCGTAGAGTTACGTCTATTTAACACGCAAAACTCAATATGTAATGCAAGGTTGGTGAACGCAAGGGGGTGCGCATGAATGGAAGGGCTCTGAAGGCGGGCGGTCATGCCGGTGCCGGAGATCTGCTCGAACTGGTCCGCAGCGGGCGGGCCACCACCCGTGGCGCGCTCCAGCAGGCCACGGGCCTGTCCCGGGCCACGGTCGGCCAGCGTCTGGACCGGCTGTTCCGGGCGGGCTGGCTGCGCGAGGGGGCCGGCGGTCCGGTGGACTCCCCGCTGGGCGGACGCCCCTCCATCACCCTGGAGTTCGACGACTCCCACGCCGTCGTGCTCGCCGCCGACCTCGACACCCGTCACGCCGGCGCGGCGGTACTCTCGCTCACCGGCGAGATCCAGGCCGAGCACACGGGCACCCTGGTCATAGACGACGGCCCCGAGGTCGTACTGGACGAACTCGGCCGCTGGTTCGCCGAGTTGCTCCAGAAGGCGGGGCGGCCGGCGGACGCGGTGTGCGGCATCGGGCTGGCGGTCCCCGGCCCGGTCGACAGCGACACCGGCCGTGTCGTCCAGCCGCCGATCATGCCGGGCTGGGACGGCTACGACATCAGAGGCCGCCTGGCCCGCGCCTTCGCCGAGCACGCGGGTGGCAGAGCGGACACGGCCGTCCTCGTCGACAACGACGCCAACCTCATGGCCTACGGCGAACAGCGCACCGGCTACCCGGACTGCGCGGCCTTCGCCCTCGTCAAGGTGTCCACGGGCATCGGGGCCGGAGTGGTCGTCCGGGGGGCGATCTACCGCGGGATCGACGGCGGTGCCGGGGACATAGGGCACATCCGGGTTCCGGAGGGTGCGGACGCGCTGTGCCGATGCGGCTCGTACGGCTGTCTGGCCGCCGTGGCGAGCGGTGGCGCCGTGGCCCGGAAGCTGGCCGAGGCAAATGTTCCGGCCGCCTCGGGCTCGGACGTGCGGGACCTGCTGGTCTCGGGTCATCCCGAGGCGATGGCGCTGGCGCGGGAGGCCGGGCGCCACGTCGGCGACGTACTGGCGACGGTGGTGACGCTGCTGAACCCCGGTGTCCTGATGATCGCCGGGGATCTGGCCGGTACCCCCTTCCTCACCGGGGTGCGTGAGCTGCTGTACCAGCGGGCGCTGCCCCGCTCCACCGCCCACCTCGACGTGGTGACCTCACGGCTGGGGGAGCGGGCGGGTCTGGTGGGGGCGGGCGCGCTGGTCGTGGAGCATCTGTACGCGCCGGAGCGCGTGGAGGAGCGGCTGGCCGCGCTGGGCGTGTGAGGGGCCTGGGCGTGAGGCGGCCGTGGGCGTGTGACGGGCGTGTTTCCGACTGTGTCCGGGGCTGTCTCCCGGTCCGCATGCTGAAATCCGGGCACCCCGAACGGCGTGATTCTCGCCACCCCTGATAGGGGCTGCGCTCAGATGAGCGAATCGTGGGCGGGTTCCGCTTCTTCAAAGGGTGGCACTGAGTGCCACCCTTTGATCGTTCATCAGGTAAACTCAGACGTAAGGATTGCTGCTCATCTGAGCGATAGGCGGGATGGGTGGGTGATCTCCCGTTCAAGAACTGAACACATCGTGTCGTCTTTCCTTGCCAAGCCTTGACTTTCGATCCAGCGGCGGACGGGTGGTTACAGGCGCATGACGCGCAAGTGGACGTACCCAGGAGCCTTCGATCTGGGTATGTTCCTCGCCGTCAGGGCAGCCACCGCGTCCTCGGAGGAGTTGGGACCCGTGTCGGAAAACAAAGAACCCCACGCAGACCGCACGGCTCAGAGCGTTGAGAGCGTGAAGTTCGTTTATGACTTCACCGAGGGCAACAAGGACCTCAAGGACCTCCTCGGCGGCAAGGGCGCGAACCTCGCCGAGATGACCAACCTCGGCCTCCCCGTGCCTCCCGGCTTCACCATCACCACCGAGGCCTGCAAGGTCTACCTCGACAGCGGCGAGGAGCCGGTGGCACTGCGTGACGAGGTCAGCTCGCACCTCGCCGCCCTCGAGAAGACCATGGGCAAGAAGCTCGGCCAGCCCGACAACCCGCTCCTCGTGTCGGTCCGGTCCGGGGCGAAGTTCTCCATGCCCGGCATGATGGACACCGTCCTCAATATCGGCCTCTCCGACAAGTCCGTCCAGGGCCTGGCCAAGCAGGCCGGCGACGAGCGCTTCGCGTGGGACTCCTACCGCCGCCTCATCCAGATGTTCGGCAAGACGGTCCTCGGCGTCGACGGCGACCTCTTCGAGGACGCGCTGGAGGAGGCCAAGAAGGCCAAGAAGGTCGCGGTCGACACGGAGCTGGAGGCCGCGGACCTGAAGAAGCTGGTCACCAAGTTCAAGAAGATCGTCAAGGCCGAGGCCGGCCGGGACTTCCCGCAGGACCCGCGCGAGCAGATGGACCTCGCCATCAAGGCGGTCTTCGACTCCTGGAACGGCGACCGCGCCAAGCTCTACCGCCGCCAGGAACGCATCCCGCACGACCTCGGCACGGCCGTCAACATCTGCTCGATGGTCTTCGGCAACCTGGGCCCGGACTCGGGCACGGGCGTCGCGTTCACCCGTGACCCCGCGAGCGGCCACCAAGGCGTGTACGGCGACTACCTGCAGAACGCGCAGGGCGAGGACGTGGTCGCGGGCATCCGCAACACCGTCGCGCTCGCCGAGCTGGAGAAGATCGACAAGAAGTCGTACGACCAGCTCATGCAGATCATGGAGACCCTGGAGAACCACTACAAGGATCTCTGCGACATCGAGTTCACCATCGAGCGCGGTCAGCTCTGGATGCTCCAGACGCGTGTCGGCAAGCGCACGGCGGGCGCCGCCTTCCGGATCGCGACCCAGCTCGTCGACCAGGGACTGATCGACGAGGCGGAGGCGCTCCAGCGCGTCAACGGCGCCCAGCTCGCCCAGCTGATGTTCCCGCGCTTCGACGAGCAGGCGAAGGTCGAGCAGGTCGGCCGCGGGATCGCCGCCTCTCCGGGCGCGGCGGTCGGCAAGGCGGTCTTCGACTCGTACACCGCCGTGAAGTGGTCCCGCTCCGGCGAGAAGGTCATCCTGATCCGCCGCGAGACGAACCCCGACGACCTGGACGGCATGATCGCGGCGGAGGGCATCCTGACCTCGCGCGGCGGCAAGACCTCCCACGCCGCCGTGGTGGCCCGCGGCATGGGCAAGACGTGCGTGTGCGGCGCCGAGGAGCTGGAGGTCGACACCAAGCGCCGCCGGATGACGGTGCCCGGCGGGCACGTCGTCGAGGAAGGCGACCTGATCTCCATCGACGGCTCCAGCGGCAAGGTGTACCTGGGCGAGGTACCGGTCGTCCCGTCCCCCGTCGTCGAGTACTTCGAGGGCCGGATGCACGCGGGCGCCGACGACGCCGACGAACTGGTGGAGGCGGTCCACCGCATCATGGCCTTCGCCGACCGCAAGCGGCGCCTGCGCGTCCGTGCCAACGCGGACAACGCCGAGGACGCCCTGCGGGCCCGGCGCTTCGGCGCCCAGGGCATCGGCCTGTGCCGTACGGAGCACATGTTCCTCGGCGACCGCCGCGAACTCGTCGAACGCCTGATCCTGGCGGACACCGAAGTGGACCGCGAGGAGTCCCTGAAGCAGCTGCTCCCGCTCCAGAAGCAGGACTTCGTGGAACTCTTCGAGGCGATGGACGGCCTGCCGGTCACGATCCGCCTCCTGGACCCGCCGCTGCACGAGTTCCTGCCCGACATCACCGAGCTGTCGGTACGGGTGGCGCTGGCCGAGTCGCGCAAGGAACCGCACGAGAACGAGCTGCGCCTGCTCCAGGCCGTGCACCGCCTGCACGAGCAGAACCCGATGCTGGGCCTGCGCGGTGTGCGCCTCGGCCTGGTCATCCCCGGACTGTTCACCATGCAGGTACGGGCGATCGCCGAGGCGGCGGCCGAGCGCCGGGCGGCCAAGGGCGACCCGCGCGCCGAGATCATGATCCCGCTGGTGGGCACGGTCCAGGAGCTGGAGATCGTCCGCGACGAGGCCGACCAGGTCGTCGCGGAGGTCGAGACGGCGACCGGCACGGAACTGAAGCTCGCCATCGGCACGATGATCGAGCTGCCACGGGCCGCCCTGACGGCAGCCCAGATCGCGGAGGCGGCGGAGTTCTTCAGCTTCGGCACCAACGACCTCACCCAGACGGTGTGGGGCTTCAGCCGCGACGACGTCGAGGCCTCGTTCTTCACCGCGTACCTGGAGAAGGGCATCTTCGGGGTCTCGCCCTTCGAGACGATCGACAAGGACGGCGTGGGCTCCCTGGTGAAGGCCGCCGCCCAGGCCGGCCGCGCGACCCGTCCCGACCTCAAGCTCGGCGTCTGCGGCGAACACGGCGGCGACCCCGAGTCGGTCCACTTCTTCCACGAGGTCGGACTGGACTACGTCTCCTGCTCGCCGTTCCGCATCCCGGTGGCGCGCCTGGAGGCGGGCCGGGCGGCCTCGCAGTCGGCGGGCAGCGACCACCGCTGAGGCGGCGCGGCGACAGTCCCGCCCGCCTCCCCTGACCCCGGAGCCGCCGTCGGTCCCCGACCCTCACCGATCGCGGCGGCTCCGGTCCACCAGAAGAGGGCGGCACCCTGTGCGGGGGTGCCGCCCTCTCGTGTCACCAGGGAGTGCCCGGCGCGCCGACCGCCCGTAGTCTGGTTACCCACCCGTACGCGGAGGGAGCCCGAGCCATGGCCGGCTGGAGAGCGACCGACATCCCGGATCAGACGGGCCGTACGGCCGTCGTCACCGGGTCGAACAGTGGGATCGGCTACGTCACCGCACGCGAACTGGCCCGGCGTGGTGCGCGTGTTGTGCTGGCCTGCCGGAGTGAGGCGCGGGGCACGGCGGCGGTCGAGCGGCTGGTGGGCGAAGTGCCGGGCGCGGAAGTGGAGTTCGCGGGGCTCGACCTCGGGGACCTGGCGTCCGTACGGCAGTTCGCGGCCACGTACGAGCAGGGGCACCGGCAGCTGGACCTGCTGATCAACAACGCGGGTGTGATGGCGCTGCCGCAGGGCCGTACCGCGGACGGCTTCGAGACGCAGTTCGGGGTCAATCACCTCGGGCACTTCGCGCTCACCGGGCTGTTGCTGCCGGTGCTGCTCGGCACGGCCGACGCACGCGTGGTGACCGTCTCCAGCGGGATGCACGCGATGTCCAACATCGACATCACGGACCTCAACAGCGAGCGTAAGTACGGTCGTTGGACCGCGTACGCCCGCTCCAAGACCGCGGGCCTCCTCTTCACCCACGAACTGGCGCGCCGGCTCGCCGCCATCGGCTCCGACATCGTGGCGGTTGCCGCGCACCCCGGCTACGCCGCCACCAACCTCCAGACCGCGGGCCCCAAACTGGAGGGCCGCCGGGCCGCCGAGAGCTTCATGTCCATCGGTAACCGTGTCTTCGCCCAGTCCGCGGAGGCCGGCGCCCTGCCCACGCTGTACGCGGCCACGGCCCCCGACGTCCGCCCCGACTCCTTCACGGGGCCGGGCATCCTCGGCTGGCGCGGCTCGCCCGCGAAGTCGTGGCGTGCCCCTTGGGCACTCAACGACAGGGCGGCGGAACGGCTTTGGGAGGAGTCGGAGCGGTTGACGGGAGTTGCGTACGAGGGATTGAAGCGTTGAGGCCAGGGGGCGGCGGGGCCCCGGTGCGACTCCTCGCGGGCACCACGTCCACGTCATCGCTCGGCAATGACATGTCCACCCCAGGCCCCTAGTGTCCGTGGTCGCGCGACCCCGCCGCCGACCGGTGGCGGGGCGGTCACGACACATCCCAGGAGCAGAAGTGGAACGTCGTACCCTGCTGCGTACCGCCGTACTCGGCGGCTCCTCCGCCGTCTTCGGCGGAACCCTCTGGCGCGGCGCCGCGTACGCCGCCCCCGCCCAGCCGGGCACCGGCCCCTACGGTGCGCTCGGCACCGCCGACGCCAACGGCATCAGACTCCCCAGCGGCTTCACCAGCCGCGTGATCGCCCGCTCCGGCCAGACGGTCACCGGCACCTCGTACCGCTGGCACAACGCCCCCGACGGCGGCGCCTGCTACGCCGACGATGGGGGCACCTCCCGGTCGAGCGAAGCCGAGAGTGGGGGAGGATGGATCTACGTCTCCAACTCCGAGATCAACCCGTCCGGCGGCGCGAGCGCGGTCAAGTTCTCGTCGACCGGCGCCATCACCGGCGCGTACCGCATCCTCTCGGGCACCCGCCAGAACTGCGCGGGCGGCAAGACCCCGTGGAACACCTGGCTGTCCTGCGAGGAGGTCGACCGGGGCTACGTCTACGAGACGGACCCGTGGGGCACGAACGCGGCCGTGCAGCGCGCGGCGATGGGCCGCTTCAAGCACGAGGCGGCGGCCGCCGACCCGGTCCGCCAGGTCGTCTACATGACCGAGGACGTCACCGACGGCTGCTTCTACCGCTTCAAGCCCACGACGTGGGGCGACCTGTCCTCCGGCACCCTGGAGGTGCTCGTCGCGGGCACGGGTACCAGCGGCCCCGTCACCTGGGCCAGGGTCCCCGACCCCACGGGCGCCACCGCCACCCGCAACCAGGTCTCCGGCGCCAAGCGCTTCAACGGCGGCGAGGGCTGCTACTACGCCGACGACACCTGCTGGTTCACCACGAAGGGCGACAACCGCGTCTGGCAGTACAACGCGGCCGCCCAGACCATCGAACTCGCCTACGACGACTCCCTGGTGACGGGTGGCACGGCGCCGCTCACGGGCGTCGACAACGTCACGGGCTCCGCCTCCGGCGACCTCTTCGTGGCGGAGGACGGGGGCAACATGGAGATCTGCGTCATCACGCCGGACGACGTGATCGCCCCGTTCCTGCGGATCGACGGCCAGTCGGCGTCGGAGATCACCGGCCCCGCGTTCTCGCCCGACGGCACCCGGATGTACTTCTCCAGCCAGCGCGGGACGAGCGGGAGCTCGTCGGGCGGCATCACCTACGAGGTGACGGGGCCGTTCCGGGCGTAGGGGAGCGATACCGCAGGGTCTCCCGGCAGGCTCCGACTGTGGCCTGCCGGGAGACCCCGGCAACGGAGGACGACCCCCCCGCCCGTGTGAGGGCGGTGCGACCTACGTCCGCCTCATCACATCCATGCCGTCGACCCGTCAGTACGTACCGGCACCTTCCGGCGCCAGGTCACCCAGTCGTCGGTCCTGAGTGCCGCCTCGTCGATCTCGATGCCCCACCCGGGGCGGTCCGGGCGCAGGGGGAGATGTCCGTCCACCGGGAGGTACGGGTCGGGGCACCACGTCACGTCGTCCGGTTTGTACTCGAGGATGTCGAAGTTGGTCGTCGCCGCCGCGAAGTGCACGTTCGCGGCGGTCGCGAGCGGACCGAGCGGGTTGTGCGGCGCGACGGGGACGTAGTGCGCGTCGGCGATGGCGGCTATCTTCACCATCTGGGTGAGGCCCCCGACCACGCAGATGTCCGGCTGCACGATGTCGGCTCCGCCCGCACCGAGGAGTGCCAGGAACTCATGGGGCGAATACAGGGATTCACCCGTGGCCAGCGGCACCGCGATCTCGGACCGGATTCTGCCCCAGGCGGGGATGTGTTCCGGCCGTACGGGCTCCTCCAGGAACAACGGCTGGTGGGGAGCGAGCGCCGCGCCCATGTCGACGGCCTGCCGCGGTTCCCACAGGCAAGCGTGGGCGTCGAAGGCGAAGTCCCACTCCTCGGGGTGGTGCTCGCGGACCGCACCGAAGTACTCCCCGAGTTCGCGGACCACCAGACCGAACCGGGTCCGGTGCAGGTCCCGCCGGTAAGGGCTCAGCTTGAACGCCGTGAAGCCGTACCGCTCGTGCAACCGCGCGGTGACATCGCGCAGTTCCTCGACGTCGGGCGCGGAGTACAAGCCGGCGTACACACGCACCCGGTCGCGTACGGCGCCTCCGAGCAGTCGGTACACCGGTACGCCCAGGGCCTTGGCCGCGATGTCCCACAGGGCGTGGTCGATCGCGGCGATCGCGGCGAGGCCCAGTGCCCCCTGGGGGAAGCGGCCGGACTGCAGGAGGAACTGGTTGACCCGGCTCGGGGAGCGGGCGTCCATGCCCTTGATCTGGTCGAACAGGTACTCCAGTAGCGGCGGATAGGCCAGGTCGGGGCCGTGGTTGTACACCTCCGACCATCCGACGACGCCGTCATCCGTACCGATCTTGACAAGCACTCTGGGCCGGTCGCCGACCCGCTGCCGGAAGGTTTCCAACGACTCGATCCTCATGCGGCACCCTCCCTGGCGATCCCGGACAGTCCGGCGGCGTTCGGCGAAGCCGTCACGAGGTGGTCCCTTCCTGGTGTCCGGCGGCCTTCGCTGATACGTCGTCCCGGAGTGTCACCGGTTTGATCCGCACCCAGAACAAATAGATCGCCGCGCTGAGCAGGCAACTCGCGGCCGCGCCGAGCAAGGGCCCCACATAGGATCCGTTGCTCGAGGCCAGGAACAGTCCGATGGCGATCGGGCTGATGAGGCTGCCCACCTGGGAGCCGAAGTTCTGGAAGCCCGCCACCGCGCCGACGCACGACGACGAGGGCGCCACCTCGGCCGGCAGGCTCAGGATCGCCGCGCCGGCGAAGGAGTGAGCGGCGCTGCTGACGGTGAGCACGATCATCAGCACCAGGTTGCTCTCGATGAACGGGGCGAAGCCGATACAGGCGCTCAGTCCGAGCCCGGCGACGATCGGAAGCTTCCGGGCCAGGTTCGGGGACGACCCCGAGGCCAGCAACCGGTCGGACACGATGCCGCCCAGCACGGTGGATCCGATGGCGATGAGTGACGGTATCCACCCCACCATGCCGAAGTCGGCCTTGGAGAAGCCGCGGTCGTCGAGCAGATAGCTGGGATACCAGGTGAGGAAGAACGCTCCGGCGAGCGAACGGAACACATAGCCGGTCGTCAGCGCCCACACCTGGGAGTCGCCGAGCAGTACCCGCCAGGGCACATCCGCACCGTCCGGATCCGCACCGTCCGGATCCGCACCGGCCGACTCGCCCTGATCGGAGCGGATGTGCGCCAGTTCGGCCTCGGAAACACGCGGATGCCTCTCGGGGTCACGGTAGACGGCCGCCCACCCCACGATCCACAGCAGACCGGCGACGCCGATCACGACGAAGGCCAGACGCCAGCCACCCAGGAGTGCCAGTGCCGTCACCACCGGGATCGACAACGTGGTGCCGATCTGCTGGCCCATGTCGAACAGGCCCGACGCGAAGGCTCGTTCCTTACGGGGAAACCACCGCGAGACGACCTTGACGTTCGCCGGCTGCACCGGTGCCTCACCGATGCCCAGGCCGAGCCGGAACACGATGACCGAGCCGACGCCCTGGGCGAGGGCGGTGAGTGCCGTCCAGACCGACCACCAGCCGACCGCGATGGGATAGATGATCCTCGGTCCGAAGCGGTCGAGCAGCCGGCCGGAGGGGATTTGGAACAGTGCGTATGTCCAGAAGAACGCCGACAGCATGACACCCTGCACGGCGGAGCCGATGTGGAATTCCTCGGACATGTAGGGCATGGCCACACTCAGTGCGGCACGGTCGAGGTACGCGATCGTCAGGCCGAGCGCGGAGAACCCGACGATCGTCCATCGCATGTGGCTGTGGCTGCGGTTACGTTGCAGCCCAGGTGATGTCTCTGTCTTCGTCGAGGGCACGCGGGATAGGGGCACCATGGCTCCAGGCGTTGGTAGGCTCCCCGGGAGGGAGTAACGGTCCTCTGTCGCGGCCCGGGATCTTGGCGGTGAACGGGCCGCGACTCGTATCGTCGGTGACTCGTATCGTCAGTGAGAGAGCGGTCGTCTTCTGGTCATCGGTCCCGGCTCCGTGCGACCGGAACAGCGACCAGGCAGCGTCTTTCCGGGTCTGCGAACACCGTGCTCATCCGCAGCCACCCACTCGCGTCGCGTGTCGACGCGTCGAGGAGCCCTCCTCATACCCCAAGGCCATCAGCGCACCTCATTCAGACATATCGACCGTTCGTATATGACGTACGATGCACGACGCGGTTGAAGGTAGGAGCGCCGAAAGAGTTCGTCAACGCTTTTGACAAAATCCGCCGCCACGACAAGCGCGTGGTCGATGCCGCGCTCGGTGACGGAGTGTTGACCATCAAGGTTCCGGAGGCCCGGGCGGCCATCTGACGGCGTGTTCAGACTGGTCCCCGCACATGAGGAAGGCCCTCCGTGATCTTCACGGAGGGCCTTCCTCATGCCCAAACGGGCGGCCGCGCCTCGTGCGGTCGGGCTCAGCGGGGCGCGTAGCCCTGTGCGTACTCCTGGGCGTACCGCTCCGCGTACTCCTCCGGCATCGGGCGGGTGTCCAGGTAGAACCACTCGGCGGTCGGGCTCGGTGACGGGGCGTCGGCCGGACGGCCCGGGCGGGAGTCGGCCCAGGCCCCGGCGGGCTGCTCCTGGGGGTCCGCCGCCTTCTGGGCGTTGGCCGCGTGCTTCGCCGGGCCCGGCATCAGGAGCTCCACCCGCAGGCCCTTGCCGCGCTGCTGGGCCGTGAACTCCTCGACCTGGCTGCGGCAGGCGTGGTCCAGATGGGTCACCCCGGTGAGGTCGAGGCGGATACGCGGCTTGCCGGCCTCGGCGGCGGCCTCCAGGGCCTCGATGACCTCCGGGAGGCGGAGGAACGTCGCGTTGCCCGCCATCACCACCTTCGCCGTGTCGTCCTCGATGTGCTGCTTGATGACCGTCTGCGACATGCGCACGGCGGCCAGCACGATGCCGGCGGCCAGACCGATGAGGACGCCCTCCAGCAGGGCCGTCGCCACGATGACCAGCGTGGTGACCGTCATGACCGCGAACTCGCCCCGGTCCTGGCGCCACATCTTCGGGAACTCGTACGGCGCGAACAGCTTCCAGCCGCTGTGGATGAGGACACCCGCGAGGACCGAGATCGGGATCAGGGCCAGCACCTGGGGCAGCAGGATCGCGAACGCCAGCAGCCACAGGCCGTGCAGGGTGCGGGACATACGGGTCTTGGCGCCCGCCTGGACGTTCGCCGAACTGCGGGCCACCACCGCGGTGATGGGCAGCGCGCCGAGCAGGCCCGCCACCGTGTTGCCGGCGCCCTGGGCGATGAGCTCGGGGTTGTAGCGGGTCCGCGCGCCGTCGTGCATACGGTCCACCGCGGCGGCGGTGAACAGGGACTCCGCCGAGGCGATCACCGTGAAGGTGAGGATCGCGGTGATGATGCCCGGGTCGGCGAGACCCGCGAACTGCTCCGCGCCGGGGACCTGGACGGAGGCCAGCAGGTTGCCGACCTGGAGCGTCTTCACCTCCACACCGGGGAGCGCGGCGACCGCGATACCGATGCCCACGGCGACCAGCGCCGCCGGGACCTTCTTGACCGGGCCCGGCACGTTCTTCCACACGAAGCTGAGGACGACCGTGAGGACGGCGAGGCCGGCCGCGATCAGCGTCTGGGGGTTCGACACGGTGTCGGCGATCAGGCCCGGGATACCGGCCATGTTCTCGAGCGCGGTGCCGGGGGCCTTGGCGTCGGCCGCCGGGTACGCCTGACTGAACATCAGCGGCAGACCGATGCCCGCCAGCATGCCCTGGACGACCGCCAGCGAGATCGCCTGGAAGAACCGGCCGAGCTTCACCAGGCCGAGAATGATCTGCAGGATGCCCGAGAAGAGGACGATCACGCCGAGCATCGCCACGCCGAATTCCATCACCGTCTCGGCGACCAGGGCGGCGAGGCCCGCGGCAGGGCCGCTGACCTGGAGGGTGCTGCCCCGGGCCACACCGACGACCAGACCGCCGATGACACCGGAGATGATGCCCAGCTCGGCCGGGACGCCGGACGCCACGGCGACGCCGATGCACAGGGGGAGGGCCACGAGGAAGACGACGAGGGACGCCGTGATCTCGGTGGCCAGGTCGGCCTTCTGGCCGCCCGAGGACTTGGCGCCCTTCGAGAACATCCCGAACATCCCGGCCCCGGGCATCCCAGCCCCGGGCATCCCGGCCCCGGAGGCCCCGGCATCCGTACGGGACCTGGGCCCCCTGGACGCCTCGGGGGGTGCGTGGCCCGGACGTGGCGGCCGGGACGGGGGCGGTGGGGTCGCCCACGCGTCATGGCGCCGAGGTGCACCCCAGGCCTCCTGGTGGGCCGAGTCGGCCCAGCCGTCCTGGGGTGCGGGGGACGACCTCGTGGGCCCCCACTCCTCCGGCACCCGGGCCCACGGGTCCTCCGGCGCGGAGCCCGCCTGCTGCTGTCCCCCAGGATCCAGCCAGACCGTGTGGCCCGCGTCCGCTGCCGTGGGGCGGGCTTTGGCGTGCCGTCCGTGCCCGTGTGTGCCGCTCATCCGGCGTGCACCCGGAACAGACCGTCCTCGTCGAGCTCGTGCACCTGGCCGGTGTCCACCTCGTAGTACCAGCCGTGCAGGTGCAGCCGTCCCGAGTCGAGCCGCTCCCGCGCAGCCGGGTAACTCCGCAGTACGGTCAGCTGGTTGACGATGTTCAGCTGCACCACGTCGGTCAGCGACGGGTCGTTCAGGGTGCCGTCGAGCAGTGGTGTGAGGCCGGGGCGGGCGAGCCGCAGCCAGGCGTCCACGCCGGGCAGCCCGGACAGGTCGTCACCGGACTTGAGGGCGCCCATCGCGCCACAGTAGGAGTGGCCGCACACGACGATGTCCTGAACGCCGAGCACCTCCAGTGCGTACTCGATGGTGGCGGCCTCGCCCGATGCGCCGGGCTGTCCATGGGGCGGAACGATATTGCCGGCGTTCCGCAGCTCGAATATTTCACCGGGCCGTGCGCCCGTGATCAGGGCGGGTATGACCCGCGAGTCCGAGCAGGTAATGAACAGCGCCTCCGGATATTGACCTTCGGCCAGTTTCCGGTATTCGCCACTTTCGAAGTCGACCCGACGCTTGAACGAGCGAGCGCGGTCCAGCAATGCCTTCACGGTGCCTCCAGCAGGGGTCTCGCACCGCGCCAGGCATGGTGTACGAGGGTGTCTCCAGCCATGCCTGACGCGGTATTTGGCCAGGTCAGGGGCAGGACAGGGGAGTTGTTTGACCTGGTCCCCATCACCGTAGAACAGTCGCTGCCAGCGGAAGGTTAGAGGAACACTAAACGGCAGCCATGAATAGTCCAGACTTTGTCCGGTCACTTCAGAGGGACCCTAAGAGAACGTCAACAGCCGTAGTCCAGACATTTTTGAGCGGCTGCTCACATTGTCCCGGATCTGTGCGACACGGCATTGACGGATCTTGTAGCGTGTAACCTCCGCGGCACGGAATTCGCGCTGTCCGGACGCGTGGTCGATGACGCGTGGTTGATGTTGACGGTTCACGGAGAGGCGGAACGCATGGGCGTACGAGTGCTGCTCATCGAGGATGACCAGACGATCGCCGAACCGCTCGCCGAGGGTCTGGGCCACTTCGGGCTGGCCGTCCATCATGTCGGCACCGGCACCGAGGGCTTGAGGGGGCCGTACGGCGATGTCGTGCTGCTCGACCTGGGCCTGCCGGACATGGACGGCATCGACGTCTGCCGTGGCATCCGGCAGACCTCCGACGTCCCCATCATCATCCTCAGCGCGCGGGGCGAGGAGGCCGACCGCGTGCTGGGCCTCGAACTGGGTGCGGACGACTACCTGGCGAAACCATTCAGCATACGTGAGCTGGTGGCACGTGTACGCGCGGTGACCCGGCGGACGCAGCGCGCCGGACAGGTCGGCCAGGCCGGACCGGTCGGACAGGCCGGACAGGCCGGTCAATCCGGCCAGTTCGCGGGCGCGGACGCCTACGGTGCCGGTACGGACGGGGGGTTCGGCACCGGACAGTCCGGCGGCGAGCCCGTCGGAGCATCCGCGCGGTCGGGCTCCGCGTCGAGCGCGCGGGGCGCCGAGTCCTGGTCGCGGGGCGGGGAGTCGTTCGGCGGAGATTCCTTCGGGGGCGACTCGCTCCGTAGCGACTCGTACGGCGGCGAGTCGTTCGCCGGGACCACGGGCACAGGGGCCACGGCACCCGGGCCGTCCTCCGACCCGTACGAACCCGCCGACGCCCCCCGGCAGTTCGATGCCTCGCGGAGCTTCGAAACGGGCCCCGTCGACACCGGGCGCTCCCCGGAGCACGGCAGCACGCAGGAGCCGAGGGGGTCCCGGCGTGCAGGCCGCGCCCACGACGCGAACAGCTCGTTCGGCGCGCCCGGCTCCTACGACGCGGCCGGCTCCTACGACTCGACCGGTTCGTTCGGCGCGGCGCGCTCCTTCGACTCGACGGGTTCCTTCGACTCGGCGCGCCCGTACGGCTCGACCGGTTCCTTCGACACGACCCGCTCGTTCGAGGCCCCCGACCCCGCCTTCGACCCCGCACCGCCACCCGAAGCCGCACCCGAGGGGCCTTCCGGGCCGCTCGTCGTGGACCGCAGGACGCGGCAGGTGTGGGTGGGGAACTCGCCCGTGGCCCTGACGCCCAAGGAGTTCGAGCTGCTGGCGCTGCTCACCGAGGACCCGGGCGCGGTGTACTCGCGGCAGCAGATCCTCGACCGCGTCTGGGACCCGCACTACGAGGGCCCGACGAAGACGCTGGACGTGCACGTGGCCACGCTGCGGCGCAAGCTGGGGAACTCGGCGTGGATCCAGACGCTCCGCGGGGTCGGGTTCCGGCTGGCGGTGCACACGCAGCCGCCCGCCGCGTACCGGGCGCCAGGACCACAGGCGGCGTATCGATGACCCGGCGCCTGCTGCTCAGCTATCTCGGCCTCACGCTCCTGGTCCTGCTCTGCCTGGAGATCCCGCTGGGTTTCGTCTACGCGCAGTACGAACAGGAGCGGGTGGTCAACGCCGCGAAGGACGAGGCGGAGGCGGTGTCGGCGTACGCCTCGCTGTCGATCGACGCGGGGCGTGCCGGGGAGGATCTGCAGCCCCAAGCGGTCAAGTGCGCCCAGCGCCTCGGCGGCCATGTGCTGATCGTGGACCAGTCCGGCGCGGTGCTGGCCACCTCCCATCAGGTGTCGCCCGACGAGTCCGGGAACCTCGCCGCCCAGCCCGGCATCGCCGCGGCACTCCAGGCCAACTCCGCGTCGGACGTGCGCACTTCCGTCATCGGCGGTGTCGAGTACATCGCGGTCTCGGCGCCGGTCACCCACGGGGTGGAGAAGCTCGGAGCCGTACGGCTCACGGTGCCGACCCAGATGGTGGTGAACCGCGTCCAGCACTTCTGGCTGCTGCTCCTCCTCGGCGGGCTGACGGTCCTTTCCGCGTTCGCCGTCGTCGGGTTCGCCATCGCCCGCTGGACAGGGCGCCCCATCCGCGAACTGGAGCTCGCCACCTATGAGTTGGCCGACAGCGGCACGGTGAGCCCGGTCGCGATCACCAAGGGTCCCCCTGAGGTGCGCAGCCTCGCCGCCACCTTCAACCGCACCGCAGCCCGTCTCGAACACCTTCTGGCCTCCCAGCGCGCCTTCGCCGGCGAGGCCTCCCACCAGCTCAAGACCCCGCTCGCGGCGCTGCGGCTGCGCCTGGAGAACCTGGAGTCCGACATCGCCCTGAACGCCCGGGGCAGCCTCACCGCCGCGATGACCGAGACCGACCGGCTGGCCCGCATGGTCGAGGGGCTGCTCGCGATGGCCCGGCTCGACGAGAGCGCCGGCGAACGCGATCGGGTGGACGTGGACCAGGTGTGCGCGGAGCGGCACCGCGCCTGGAACCCGCTGTACGAGCAGCACGGTGTGCGGCTCGCGCTGGTGGGGGACTACACGGGCCAGGTGCTGGCGGTGCCCGGCGCGGTGGAGCAGATCCTGGACAACCTGCTCTCCAACGCGCTGCGCGTGTCACCGCCGGGGTCCACCGTGCTGATCGACCTGCACCGCCCGGCGCCCCACGAACGCCGTTTCGCCCACCCCTTCCCGCACCCCCGCACGGCGGGCCAGGGCCGGGTCGAACTGCACGTCATGGACGAGGGACCCGGTATGACGGAGGAGCAGTGCCGCCGCGCCTTCGACCGTTTCTGGCGCGCCCCCGACGCCCCCAAGGGCGGTACGGGCCTGGGGCTCGCCCTGGTCCAGCGCCTCGCCCACGCCGGCGGCGGCGAGGCCGTCCTGCGCCCCGCCCCCAGCGGCGGTCTCGACGCGGTGGTCCACCTTCCGTGCGCCCCGCACCCGAACCGGGTCGGCACCCCGTTCTCGGAACACCGGCCCTCGAGACCGCTGGAGGCCACCCGCTGAGCGCACAGATCCCATCAGCGCGCCCGATGTCACCGAGACATCAGCACGACCGATGCCATCGAGCCATCAGCGTCCGATGTCACCGCGCCCGCACCTCATACGTCGCCACCCGCACCGCCTCGTCGTCCAGGCACTGACCCGTCTCCAGGTCGAAGCGCTGCTTCAGGAGCGGGGAGGCGACGAAGGGGCGGCCCTGGTGGGTGCCGGTGAGGCCGCGGGAGAGGACCGCGGCGCCGCCGAAGGGGTCGCGGTTGTCGATCGCGTACAGCTCGCCGTTGCGGTCGCGGAACAGGGCCGCCTGGCGGCCGTCGGGGAGCAGAGCCGCCACGCCTCGGCCGGGGGTCAGCCGGGTCAGGTCGCAGACCGTGAACCAGTCGTCCCCGAGCTGGAGTTGGATCTTCAGGTCGGTGGTCTCGAGTGCCAGGGTCATCGCTGGGCGCTTCCTTCCAGGACGTCTGCCGGGTTTTCTGTGGGGCGCATGCCGATGGACAGCAGGGGCAGGTCGGGCTTGATCTGGTCGCGCTCGGGGACGAAGCCGACGACCGGGTCGGGGGTGTCCGGCGCGTTCACGAAGGAGACGAACCGGGCCAGCTTCTCGGGGTCGTTGATGGTGGTCGCCCACTCGTCGGCGTAGTTCGCCACGTGCGCCGCCATCAGGGACTCCAGCTCCTCGCAGATGCCGAGGGAGTCCTCCACGACCACGTCGCGCACGTGGTCCAGGCCGCCGGGGATGCGCTCCAGCCAGGTGGAGGTGCGCTCCAGGCGGTCGGCGGTGCGGATGTAGAACATCAGGAACCGGTCGATCAGACGAATCAGTTCGCCGTCGGAGAGGTCCTGCGCCAGCAGGTCCGCGTGGCGCGGGGTGGCGCCGCCGTTGCCGCCGACGTACAGGTTCCAGCCGCCCGCCGTGGCGATGATGCCGAAGTCCTTCGACTGGGCCTCGGCGCACTCGCGGGCACAGCCCGACACCGCGGACTTGAGCTTGTGCGGGGAGCGCAGGCCGCGGTAGCGCAGCTCCAGGTCGATCGCCATGCGCACCGAGTCCTGGACTCCGTAGCGGCACCAGGTCTGGCCGACGCAGGACTTCACCGTGCGCAGCGACTTGCCGTAGGCGTGGCCGGACTCGAAGCCCGCGTCCACCAGCCGCGTCCAGATCAAAGGGAGTTGCTCAACCCGCGCGCCGAACATGTCGATGCGCTGGCCGCCCGTGATCTTCGTGTAGAGCCCGAAGTCGCGGGCGATCTCGCCGATGACGATCAGGCCCTCCGGGGTGATCTCACCGCCGGGGATGCGCGGGACGACCGAGTACGAGCCGTTCTTCTGGAGGTTGGCGAGGAAGTGGTCGTTGCTGTCCTGCAGGGCCGCCTGCTCGCCCTCCAGCACGTAGCCGCTCGCGCCGATCGTCGGGGCGAGGGAGGCGATGATGGAGCCGACCGTCGGCTTGCAGATCTCGCAGCCGTCGCCGCCCCGGGCGCCCTCACGGCCGTAGCGGTCCAGGAGCTGCTGGTAGGTGTTGATGCGCAGGGCGAGGACGATCTCGTACAGCTCCTCGCGGGTCTGTGAGAAGCAGCCGCACAGGCCCTTGTCGACCTCGACGCCCGACGCCTCCAGCTCGGCGGTGACCAGCTGGCCCAGAACCTTGACGCAACTGCCGCACGTCGTGCCGGCCTTGGTGCACTTCTTCACCTCGGGCACGGTGGTGCACCGGTGCTCGGTGACCGCCTCGCGGATCGTGCCCTTGCGTACGTTGTTGCAGGAGCAGATGATCGCGTCGTCGGGCAGCGCGGTCGGGCCGAGCCGGTCCGGGGCCCCGGTGCCGGCGGGCAGGACGAGGGACTCGGGGGAGACCGGCGGGACCGAACCCGTGAACGCGCGCAGCGTGCCGTACGCCTCCGCGTCGCCGACCAGGATGCCGCCGAGCAGCGTGCCGTCCCGGCCGATGACCAGCTTCTTGTACAGACCCGAACGGGAGTCGGAGTAGACGACGTCGAGGCAGTCCTCGGCCGTGCCGTGCGCGTCACCGAAGGACGCCACGTCGACACCGAGCAGCTTCAGCTTGGTGGACAGGTCGGCGCCGGTGAACGTCAATTCCTCGGTCTCGTCCTCGGCGATGGTCGCCGCGGCCGTCTCGGCCTGCTCGTAACCGGGCGCGACCAGGCCGTACACCCGGCCGTCGGAGGCCAGCGCGCACTCGCCGATCGCGAACACGCGCGGGTCGGAGACGGTACGGCACTGCTCGTCGACCGTGATGCCGCCGCGCTCGCCGACGGTCAGTCCGCAGTCACGGGCGAGCTGGTCGCGGGGCCGGACACCGGCGGAGAACACCACCATGTCGGCGGCCAGTTCGGAACCGTCGGACAGCTTCATGCCGGTCACGGTGCCCGAGGCGTCCGTGAGGATCTCCTGCGTGCCCACGCCCGTGTGGACGGTCAGGCCCATGTCCTCGATGGTGCGCAGCAGCGCCGCGCCACCGCCGTCGTCCACCTGCACCGGCATCAGACGCGGCGCGAACTCCACGATGTGGGAGGTGAGTCCGAGGCCCTTGAGCGCGCCGGCCGCCTCCAGGCCGAGCAGACCACCGCCGACCACCGCGCCGACCGTCGCCTTCGCCTTCGCGTACTCCTCGATCGCGAGCAGGTCCTCGATCGTGCGGTAGACGAAGCAGCCCTCGGCGTCCTTGTTCGGGACCGGCGGGACGAAGGGGTACGAGCCGGTGGCGAGGACGAGGGTGTCGTACTCGAAGACCTGGCCGGACCTGGCGGTGACCTTCCTGGCCTCGCGGTCGATGGTCTCCGCGGGGTCGCCGACGTACAGCTCGATGCCGTGGGTGTCGATGAACTCCATGTCCGTCATGGACAGTTCCTCGGGCGTCCGGCCCGAGAAGTACGAGGTGAGCGCGACACGGTCGTACGCGGGACGCGGCTCCTCGCACAGCACGACCACGCGGTGCGTGGCGGTCAGGCCGCGCTCGGCGAGCGCTTCGAGGAAGCGCTGGCCGACCATGCCGTGGCCGACGAGCACGATCGTGGGGGTGGCCCCCGGGGTGGCGGTCATTCAGGAGCCTCCATCGTTGGTGAGCAGGTGGAGCAGAGGAGCGCGGCCCTGCGGGAGCGGCTCTGCTCCCTCCCAGGCGCGGGCGAGCGCGCCGACGGTGCCGAGTTCGCCGACGAGCACCCCGCCGACCAGGCGGTCGTCGCGGACGACGACCTTGCGGTAGGTGCCCCGGGTGGCGTCGGCGAGCTGGACGACGTCGTCGCCGGGGCGGGGGTCGGGCTCGCCGAACGCGGCGAGGTCGAAGAAGTCCCCTCCGGCCAGGGTGAGCCGGGTGAGCGCGCGGGTGCCGGTGTAGCGGGCGGCCGCGCCGCCGGCGGCCCCGGCCTCGGCTCCCGTCTCGGCCCCTGTCTCGGCCCCTGTCTCGGCAGCGAGCAGCTCGGCGAGCACGTCGGCCTGTTCGAGGGCCGGTGTGGCGAGGCCGTAGACCTGCCCGTCGTGCTGGACGCAGTCGCCGATGGCCCGGATGTGCGGGTCGGAGGTGCGCAGCTCGTCGTCGACGAGGACGCCCTTGTGGACGGCGAGCCCCGCCCGCACGGCGAGAGAGACGCGCGGGCGGACCCCACAGGCAAGGACGAGGATGTCGGCGTCCAGCGCGTACCCGTCGGCCATCTCCACGGACCGTACGGCCCCGCCGACGCAGCGCACGCCACGGACGCGCGACTCGGTGTGCACCTCGACCCCGAGGTCCGTCAGATGCCGCCGCACCAGCTTCGAGGCCGACGGGTCGAGCTGCCGCTCCATCAGCCGCTCGCCCTGCTGCGCCAGCACCACCTGGGCGTCGCGCCGGGCGAGGGCACGGGCGGCGGAGACCCCGAGGAGCCCGCCGCCGATGACCACGGCCCGCACACCCGGCCGTACGGCCTTCGACAGCCCCAGGCAGTCGTCCATCGTGCGGAACGCGTGCACGCCGTCCGGGAGTTCGTGCCGATGGGGGTCGAACAGACCGCGCAGGGCGGGCAGGACGGGGTTCGAGCCGGTCGCGAGGACGAGCGTGTCGTATGCGATCACGGAACCGTCCGCGCAGTACACCTCGCGGGCCGCACGGTCGATGCCGGTGACTTGCCCGCGCGTGATCTCCGCGGGCGCCGGGAGGGCGATCACCTCGGGCGTGTACCGGCCGGCCAGGACGTCGGCGAGCAGTACGCGGTTGTACGGGGTGTGTGCCTCCTCGCTCACGAGGACGGCGGACACGCCGAGCTCACCGAGCCGCCGGGCGAGACGTACGCCCGCGAGGCCGGCGCCGATCACCACCACACGCGTATTCGAGGTCATGCCCCCGAGCGTGCGGTGCCGGTGTTACCCGACCGCATCACGTCTGTTTCCCACGGGGAACGCTGCCCTCTTCACCGGGCCGGACGGGATGTGAGGGATTTCCGGCGGGCCGGTGGGGGCCGTGGGGCCCGTGAGGCGACACGAATGCCCTGCTCAGGTGCCCTGGCACAGCTCAGGAGCTGCTCAATTCCATGGACTGCACATGTATCCCGTCCATAAGGTTCCGATCATGCCCGACATATCGCTGACCATGGTCGTCCTGCTCTGCCTCGCCGCGCTCGCGGCCGGATGGATCGACGCCGTGGTGGGCGGCGGCGGACTCCTGCTGCTGCCGGTGCTGCTGCTCGGGCTGCCGAACACGTCGTCCGCCGCCCAGTACGCGCTCGGCACCAACAAGGCGGTGGCCATCGTCGGCACGACGGGCGCGGCCGTGACGTACGCGCGCCGGACGCCCGTCGACGTGGGGGTCGCCGTACGGATCGGGCTGGGCGCGCTCGCCGGGTCCACGGCCGGGGCGTTCGTGGCGGCCCTGATGAGCACGGACGTGCTGAAGCCGGTCGTCATGGTCGTCCTGCTCGCGGTCGGTACCTTCGTGATCCTGCGGCCCGCCTTCGGCACGGCCCCCTCCACCGGGCCCGTCCCGGCGCGGCGCGTCCTGGCCGCGATCGGTCTCGCGGGCGTCGGCATCGGCTTCTACGACGGGCTGGTCGGCCCCGGCACCGGCACGTTCCTCGTCCTGGCGCTCACCGCCCTCCTCCACCTCGACCTGGTGACGGCCTCCGCCACCGCCAAGATCGTCAACTGCTGCACCAACGCGGGCGCCCTCGCGACGTTCGCCTGGAAGGGCACGGTGTACTGGCAGCTGGCCGCGCTGATGGCCGTGTTCAACCTGGTCGGCGGCATGGTGGGCGCGCGCACCGCGCTGAAGAAGGGCAGCTCCTTCGTGCGGGTCGTGCTGCTGGTGGTGGTGTTCGCGCTGGTGGCGAACATGGCGTATCAGCAGTGGCTGGCGTGAGTGCTGGGGTGTGAGTGCTGGGCTGTGAGTGCTGGGTGTGACGGTCGTCGGGGGTGCGTGAGTGTCGGGGCGTGACGGTCAGGGCGTGAGTGGCGGGGCGTGAGCGCCGGGGCGTGACGGTCAGCGTGCACTGGACGGTCGTACGCCCGTGAGGTGCGCGAACACGACCACGTTGCCCCGGTAGCCGGTGCGCTTGGAGTAGCCGCCGCCGCACGTGATCAACCGCAGCTCGGGCCGGTCGGCGGCGCCGTACACCTTCTCGTCGGGGAAGGCGTGGGCGTCGTACACCTCCACCGCGTCGACGGAGAACACGGCGACCGTGCCGTCCCGCCGCTCGACCTCGACGCGGGCGCCCTTCGCGAGTGCTCCCAGCCGGTAGAAGACGGCGGGCCCGTCCGCGGTGTCGACGTGCCCCGCGACGATCGCGGTGCCCTCCTCACCGGGCGTGGTGCCCGCCTCGTACCAGCCGACGAGGTTCTCCTTGTTCGTCGGCGGGGCGTCGAGGCTGCCGGTGGCGGTGAGGCCGAGGCGCATGAAGGGGGCGTTCACACGGATCGAGGGGATGCGGACGCGCTCGGGCGGGGACGGCGGCAGGGCGGGCACCCCGGCGGGCACCTCGGGCCCGGAGCGGGTGTGGGCCTGGGCCGCCGACGGCTGCGGCGGCGCACCGTGCTCGGTGCCGCTGCGGAGCAGCCACGCACCGCAGCCGAGGGCGACCACGGTGGTGCACGTTATGGCGGTGTTGCTGAACCCGCGCACGTGACCTGCTCCTTTCACGGCTGTGTGATGCTCCTCTCTCGTCCCCTCACGCGTACCTCCCCTCCGGGCCGAGGGGCGGGGGCCCGGAGGGGAGG
>NZ_VMNX01000071.1 GCF_009377235.1 Streptomyces acidicola | reverse complement strand
CCCAGCCCTCCCCGCAGGGACCCCATCAGGGGTACGACCCCTACGGCTCGGGGCCCCAGCAGCAACCCCAGCAGCAGTCGCAGGGCTACGGCTACGACCCGTACACGACCGGCGGTCAGCAACCCCAGCAACCCCCGGCTTCGTACGACACGGGCCGGCAGCAGCCGGCGGCCCCCTACGACGCGAACCAGCAACCGGCCGCCTACTACGACCCCTACAACCAGTACGGGACAACTGCTCCCGCCGGCGGGGGAGCGGGCACCGGCTCCGGCTACGACCCGTACGACCCCTACGGGCAGGCCTCCGGCACCGGACAGCAGCAGCGGGCCGCTGGCCGGCAGCCCCATACAGCCGAGCAGACGGCCTACATCCCGCAGCAGACGCGGCCGACCGCCGCTCCAGAAGGGGCTGGGCCCGGCCCAGGCGCCGGGGCAGCCGGACCTCCGGCCACCGACGGACCGCCTCAGGGCCAGCCCGTCGACGCCTCGGGTGAGCCGGCCGTCGGCCGTGACGCCCACGGCGACGAACGGGACTACCGCACCGAGCAGTTCGCCTTCGTCGAGGAGCCCGACGGCAACTCCGAGGACGTCATCGACTGGCTGAAGTTCACGGAGAACCGCACCGAACGCCGCGAGGAGGCCCGGCGCCGGGCCCGCAGCCGGATCGTCGCCCTGGTGGTGACGCTCGCCCTGTTCGCCGTCGGCGGCGTCGGCTACCTCTGGTACACGGGCGCACTGCCCGGGACGTCCTCGGAGGAGAAGTCCGGCACCCCCACGGCCGCGGGCGCCCAGAAACGCGACGTGCTCGTCGTCCACCTGCACAACACCGCCAAGGGCGGCACGTCCACGGCGCTGCTCGTGGACAACACCACCACGAAGCGGGGCGCCACCGTCCTGCTGCCCAACTCCCTCGCCCTGACCGACGACGACGGCAACACCAGCACCCTCGCCAAGTCCGTCGAGGACGACGGTTCCTCCGGCACCCGGGACGCACTCGACACCGTCCTGGGCACCAACATCGAGGGCAGCTGGCGCCTCGACACCCCGTACCTGAACAACCTCGTCGAACTCGTCGGCAACATCGACGTCGACACCGACGCCGACGTGCCCGCCCCGGACGGCAAGAAGGGCGAGGCCCCCCTGGTCAACAAGGGCAAGGGGCAGACCCTCAGCGGCAAGATGGCTGTCGCGTACGCCACCTACCGTGCTCCCGGAGAGGCCCAGAACGCCCAGCTGGAGCGGTTCGGACAGGTCATGCAGGGCGTGCTGCGCAAGCTGTCCTCCGACGCGCAGGCCGCCACCACCACCGTGCAGACGCTGGCCCAGATCCTCGACCCCCCGCTGACCGACAACGACCTCGGGACCTTCCTGGCGAAGCTCGCCGACCGGGCCAAGGGCGGCGACTACAAGACCGACCTGCTGCCGGTCCAGCAGGACGGCACCCTGAGCACGCAGGACTCCGACAGCGTGGTCAAGGACGTGCTCGGCGGCGCTGCGAAGAGCCCCGACGCGGGCGACGCCGTCCGGGTCGGCATCAGGAACGCCACCGGCGCCAAGGACGCCGCCGAACAGTCCCGCGTGGTCCTGATCAACGGCGGCTACACCTTCCTCGACGCCGGCACCGCCTCCGCGGCCCAGGCCGCGTCCCAGGTCACGTATGCCGACGCCGCGAGCAAGGGCGACGCCGTCGAGGTCGCCAAGACCCTCGGCCTGCCCACCGACTCCGTCCAGAAGGGCAGGACCACGTCCAACGCCGACGTCTCGGTCGTCCTCGGCCAGGACTACGAGGTGACCACCGCCCCGGGCACCTCGGGGTGACCGGCCCACAGCTTGATCGACCGGGTAGGCGTTAACCGCTGGGGAGCCGTCGGCGGTCCGTGAGACCCTTGAGGTAGCCCTTGAGGGTTCACTGACCGTCGACCGAAAGCCTTGTAGTGACCGCTACCGACCGCTCGCTGGAACTCATCAACACCGCCGCCCAGGCGGCCGCCGACAAGCTCGCGCACGACGTCATCGCGTACGACGTGAGCGACGTACTGTCCATCACGGACGCCTTCCTGCTCGCCTCCGCACCCAACGACCGCCAGGTCAAGTCGATCGTCGACGAGATCGAGGAGCGGCTGAACAAGGAGCTGGACGCCAAGCCCGTGCGCCGCGAGGGCGACCGCGAGGCCCGCTGGGTGCTCCTCGACTACGTCGACATCGTCGTCCACGTCCAGCACAGCGAGGAGCGCGTCTTCTACGCCCTGGAGCGGCTCTGGAAGGACTGCCCCGAGCTGGAGCTGCCGGCCGACGCCAAGGCCACCCGCGGCAAGGGCGAGGAGCACGCCAGGCTGCGGGCCGCCGAGGAGGCCGCCGAGCTCGGCGGGGAGCTGCGGTGAGTGCCGCACCGGGGACAGAGGCGGCCGACCCGAAGCCGGGGCGCGGCCGCCGCGTCATCCTCTGGAGGCACGGCCAGACCTCGTGGAACCTGGAGCGCCGATTCCAGGGCACCACGGACATAGAGCTCACCGAGACCGGTGTCGGCCAGGCCCGCCGCGCCGCCCGGCTGCTCGCCTCCCTGAAGCCCGACGCGATCGTCGCCTCCGATCTCAGCCGCGCCGCCGCCACGGCCGCCGAGCTGGCCCTGCTCACCGGCCTCGCCGTGACGCACGACGAGGCGCTGCGCGAGACCTACGCGGGCGTCTGGCAGGGGCTGACGCACGAGGAGATCATCGGGCGGTACGGCGAGGAGTACACCGCATGGAAGCGCGGTGAGCCGGTCCGTCGCGGAGGCGGCGAACTGGAGACCGAGGTCGCCGACCGCGCCGCCCCGGTGGTGCTGCGGCACGCCGAGAAGCTGCCCTCGGACGGCACCCTCGTGGTGGCCAGCCACGGCGGCACCATCCGCACCACCATCGGGCGTCTCATCGGCCTGGAGCCCCACCACTGGGAGAGCCTCGGCGGGCTCTCCAACTGCTGCTGGTCCGTCCTCGGCGAGGGCGCCCGCGGCTGGCGTCTGCTGGAGCACAACGCCGGCACCCTGCCGGAGCCGGTGCTCGGCGACGACGACTGACGCCCACCGGCGGAGCGGCCGCAGGGCGACCGGCACGCTCCGTTGGGAGTGCGGCGGAGGGATCTTCGGCACGCGCCCGCAGAACCCCCGTCCAGGCGGCCCGGTGAGCCCCGGGACCGGATTTCACTTTCCGCCTGGTCGCAGGCTAGAGTTCTTCTTGTTCGCCCCGCCGAGCGGGGCGAAACACCATGTGGCTCCATCACATGGCCGCAAGGGGCTATAGCTCAGTTGGTAGAGCGCCTGCATGGCATGCAGGAGGTCAGGAGTTCAATTCTCCTTAGCTCCACAGATCGACACTCTTCAGCTGTCGAAGATCGGTACCGAAGATCCCGTCCCCGTCAGGGGAGCGGGATTTTTCGTATGCCGGTGGGCATTACGAGCATCGAACCGCGCCCACACGCATGGGAGTTGGGGCGACACGGGTCCGGTCAACAGTCCGCTCATCGCCGTCGCGTCCTTCGGTGCACTCTTCCCGTACCGGCTTGAGTCACTTGGGCTCCCGGGGCGTATACCTCTGCGGACGCCCTTCTCGCATGCGTGTGCGCACTGGTCGGGACGGCATTCCTGGGTGCCGTGTCCGGACTGGTACGAAGGCGTCGCTGACCGTATTGGTCCGGCCGTGGCAGAATCAAACGGCCGGAAGGGGGCGCGGCCCGACGGGAGGGAGAAGCGATGCCTGGGAGCATCCGCGGGGAGGTCGGCGACCCCCTCGCACCGGTGGTGACACGGAAGACGGCCACCCTCCTGAACTGCCCTTCCTGCGGCTCACTCCAGGTCGCCCAAGTCCTCGGTGACAACGGGGGGATCTCCTACGTGTGCACGACCTGCGGCCACAGCTGGAGCTGATCGATGGGTGCACACCGGAGGAAATGCGACTGGTGCGGCAGTGGCACGCCCATTGTCCGCGACATGGAACCCGTCAACCGCGACTACCAGTACTGGTGCGAGGAATGCGCGCGGGCGCTGATCATAAAAGGCGACCCGATCGAGACGTACCGCGAGCTGGAGGGCGAGCCGATCTACGGTCGGCTTCTTGAGGAGCACTGCACGCTCAAGCGGTTCTACTCGTTCGTGACAGCCTGATCAGTAGTGCCGTCACGGCAGTTGGGCCTCGGCCATCCGTGGCCGGCGGGGCGTTCCAAGGGACATCGTCGACCGTATCCGGACAGAACGGAAACGAATTGGTGATGCCCCCGGAGGACCGTGTAATGTTGGTGTCGCCGCCAGGGAAACCGGGCGAGACGGTCGATATGCGGCTCCGCCGCATGACCGCGAGGGGCTATAGCTCAGTTGGTAGAGCGCCTGCATGGCATGCAGGAGGTCAGGAGTTCAATTCTCCTTAGCTCCACAGTTCCACAGAAGAGATCCCGTCCGATCGGATTGATCGGGCGGGATCTTTGGTTTCTGGAGTCCCTCACGACGTGTTCAGCGGCCGCTGCCCAGGGCCCGGCGGCCGCGGCCCTGCGAGAGGACCGGCAGGTTGCGGGACGGCGCGGAGCCGCGGGTGTCCTCCTCGATGCGCAGGGCCAGCGCCGGGCAGCGGCGCACCGCGCGGAGTGCCTTCGCCTCGGCGTACTGGGGCACCGACGCCTGCGCGACGGTCGGGAAGCCGTCGGCGCCCAGCTCGAAGACCTCCGGGAGGATGTCCGCGCACAGGCCGTGGCCGCGGCACAGCGTCCAGTCGACGAAGATCTTCTGACGGCTGCCGCCGCCCTCCTCCTCGGCCGTGCCGCCGGGGATGCCCGTAGGGGCCCTGCCGCCCTCGAAGAGCGGCAGAACGCCCTCCACAGGCCTTCCGCAGCCGTTTCCGAGGACGTGGGCCGCCAGGTCGTCCGTGAACGCCTTGATGGTCGACTCCAGGAACATCGCGGAGCCGTCCGGGTGCGAGCACGCGCCGCGCCGCTTCACGTTCTTGGCGACCTGCTTGAGCGCCTCCAGGGCGGCCGGGCCGCCGCCGTTGAGGATGTCCTCCATACCGCGCGCGGCGGCCGGCAGACCGAGGTAGCAGGGACCGCACTGTCCCGCGCTCTCCTCGGCCAGCCACTTCGCCACCTGCAGCGACTCGCCCAGCGGGCAGGTGTCCTGGGTGATCGGGAGGATCGCGCCCGCGCCGAGCGCACCTCCCACCGCGTCCAGGGAGTTGCGCGAGACGATGGCCTCGTTGACCGTCGCCGCGTCGATCCACTTGCCGTGGTAGCCGCCGGTCAGCACACCCTGCGGGACCGGCGGGGCGCCGGCGAGCTGCAGGACGTAGCGCAGCGGCACGCCCGTGGGCGCCTCGACCACCATGGGGCGTGCGACCGCACCGGAGATCGTGAGCATCACGGTGCCCGGCTCGTCGTACAGGCCGGTGTTGCCGTAGCGCTCGGAGCCGATGCGTGCGGCGATCGCGAGCTGGGCGAACGTCTCGGCGTTGGAGAGCAGCGTGGGCGCGCCCCCGACACCGCTCCGCGACGCACTGGTCTTGCGGCCCGGCGGGATGGCCGGGCCGCCGTCGATGGAGCGGACCAGGGAGGCGGCGGCGCCGGTGACCATCCGCACCGGGTTGCGCTGCACGCTCGCGCGGATGGCCGCGCCGCGCCGGTTGCTCAGCCCGCGCTCGGAGAGGGCGGCCTCCATCGAGCGCTGGGTGGATTCACGTGTCACCCCGACGACGAGTTGCCGGGCACCCAGGGCCTCGGCGACCAGCAGGGCGCCGTCGAGGATGAGGTGCGGGGCACGGTTGATCATTACCGTGTCCTTGCGGCAGGCGGGCTCGTCCTCGCTTCCGTTGACGACGACCACCGGCCGGATGCCGCGCTTGATCGCCGATTCGGCGACCGACCGCAGCTTCTTGTGGAAGGGGAAGCCCGCGCCGCCACGCCCCTTCAGGTTGATCCGTTCGGAGAGCTGGGCGAGTTGCTCGCCGCCCATCGGTTCGAGCGGACCGTGCACCTTGAGGTGCATGGGGAGGTCGAGTCTCTCGACGAGGTCGAAACCCGAGGTGAGCTGTGGAAGCCCCACCACACGGACTTCGGGGACGTCGGGAAGGGCCTCGTTCACTTAAAGCCTCCGGAAGGCGCGTTCCAGGGTTCGCCTGAGCCCGGCCTCTCGTAGTCGTACGAGCCGGGCAGCGTTTCAGTGGCGGGACCGCTGTTGTACGTGTCGTTCGGGTTGTACGTGTCGTAGGGGGCGTTCGTCTCAGCCGTTCCGTAGGAAGTTTCGGGAGTTCCCGCGTACGTCTGGCCGGGATACGCCTGACCTGCGAACGTCTGGCCCGCGAAGGTGTCCTGCATCGGGTCGTACGCCGACGGGGGCGCCTCGCCGACCGGCGGCGGGGACGGAGCCGGCCAGCGGGTGCCCGTGGTGGAGCCGTCGTCGTAGCGCGGCACGGCCTCGGTGGGCTGCATGTCCAGCGGCAGGTCCATGCGCTGGGTCGGCTCGGGCGTCAGGGGGTCCTGCGCGCGCGGGGTGGCCGACACGGCACGGTAGGCGGCCGCGAAGCCGGGGGCGGGGTCCGGTGAGTCGGTGAGCGAGCCGGAGTCGTAGAGGCCCGCCGACGGGGACGGCGTCCGCTGCGGGGGCACCATCGTGTCGCCCAGGGGAGTGCCCCCGCGTGAACCCATGCCCGGCAGGGGCGAGTCGGCTCCCCTGTCGCGGCCGGAGGCTGCGCCGCGGCCCGCGTCCGAGCCGCGTCCGGCGCCCGCGCCCATCGTGGCCTCGGCCATCCGGGCACGGCTGGCGTCCAGTTGCTCGCGTCCCGGCCGGGTGTCGGTGCCGAGCACGCTGACGATCGTGTCGGCCACCCGGCGCTTCAACGGACGAGGGGCCGCGCGCAGCATGAGGGCACCGGCGACGCCGACGAGGCACAGGCTGTACAGGATGATGAAGACCGGCTTGGCCTCTCGACCCGCGTAGAGCCCGTGGACCAACGCGAAGCACCACGCCGGGTAGGCCATCATGTGGAACACCCGCCAGCGCGCCGCGGTCTCTGCCCGGGTCATGAAGGCGCTGCGGAGCGCGCCGGTGATGGCCGTGGTGATCATCAGCAGGCCGGCCATCGAGCCGAAGGCGATGAGTACCGCGGTACCCGTGAAACCGAGGCTGAAGGGGATGAGCGCGGCGTAGAACGGCGCATGCTCCAGCGCGATCTTCACCGTGACGTGCAGCAGCAGGAACGCGACCGAGGAGATCGCGGTCGTGCGGTGCACGGCCTGCGACACGATGCGCTGGCGCGTGCTGAGGAAGAGCCGGTCGCTGGCGACCAGGCCCCAGATCACCGAGCAGGAGAGCGCGACCAGCGACAGCACACCGGCGCCGAAGTCGAGGAACTCACGTACTACGTCACCTCCAGCCAGCACGATCACGGGTATGAGCAGCAGAGCGGCAGCGGTCGCAACCCCATAGGCCGAGCGGCCCGTCTTGGGGAGCGAGCTGTTACTACTACGAGGGTTCATGGGGGCAACTCCGAACGGTTCGGGAAAGCGGTCCCGTGGGTCGCACTCTAAGTGGAGCCAAACCGAGCGGTACGAGGTTTGAGTTATTGCCTTGTTATCAACGGGCTAACTCACATGGGTGATGCACCATAGTGACCGTTACGCGAAGTAACTTTTGAATAATGTTCAACTTTTTTGGCCGGTTTCGATGGCCGACAGTCGGCGTCCCTGCCCGCGGAACCTCGTCGCGACGCGCGCGGGGGCTGCGGTACCCTGACGCCATGCGTGCTGTACGCCTTCTGCTTAGCGAGCCGCGCTGACCAGCCCCGGCCACGGGTGAATCGTGGTCGGAGTCAGCGCGGCGTCCCCTCCTGTGTGAGGGGATTTTTCGTTTCTTGAAACAGTCGCTGGCAGAGACGATCGATGGAGCTTTGAGGATCATGAGCGAGACGAACCCCGCTGCCGCCGCCGTGTCGGCGGAGGCCGCGCCGCACCGCTACACGGCCGCCGTCGCGGCCGAGATCGAGGCACGCTGGCAGGACTTCTGGGACGCCGAGGGCACGTACGAGGCGCCCAACCCGACCGGTGACCTGGCGGGCGACCCGAAGGAGGCCGCCAAGCCCAAGAAGTTCATCATGGACATGTTTCCGTACCCCTCCGGTGCGGGCCTGCACGTCGGCCACCCCCTGGGCTACATCGCCACCGACGTGTTCGCCCGGTTCGAGCGGATGACCGGCCACAACGTCCTGCACACCCTGGGCTTCGACGCCTTCGGCCTGCCCGCCGAGCAGTACGCCGTGCAGACCGGCACGCACCCGCGCGTGTCCACCGAGGCCAACATCAAGAACATGAAGGTCCAGCTGCGCCGGCTGGGCCTGGGCCACGACAAGCGCCGGTCGTTCGCCACGATCGACCCGGACTACTACAAGTGGACCCAGTGGATCTTCCTCCAGATCTTCAACTCCTGGTACGACGACGAGGTCAGGAAGGCCCGCCCGATCTCCGAGCTGATCGGCCAGTTCGAGACCGGTGAGCGCGCCGTACCCGGGCACACGCGCGCGTGGAGCGAGCTGAGCGCCGCCGAGCGGGCCGAGGTCCTGGGCGAGTTCCGCCTGGCGTACGCCTCCGACGCGCCGGTCAACTGGTGCCCCGGCCTGGGCACTGTGCTGGCCAACGAGGAGGTCACCGCCGACGGCCGCTCCGAGCGCGGCAACTTCCCCGTCTTCAAGGCCAAGCTGCGCCAGTGGAACATGCGCATCACCGCGTACGCCGACCGGCTGCTGGACGACCTGGACGCGCTGGACTGGCCCGAGGCCATCAAGCTGCAGCAGCGCAATTGGATCGGCCGCTCCGAGGGCGCCCGCGTCGACTTCCCCGTGGACGGCGAGAGCATCACGGTCTTCACCACACGCCCGGACACCCTGTTCGGCGCGACCTACATGGTCCTGGCGCCCGAGCACCCGCTGGTCGAGAAGTTCACCCCGGACGCCTGGCCGGAGGGCACCCACCAGGTGTGGACCGGCGGTCACGCGACCCCGGCCGAGGCCGTCGCCGCGTACCGCGCGCAGGCGGCCTCCAAGTCGGACGTGGAGCGCCAGGCCGAGGCCAAGGACAAGACCGGTGTCTTCATCGGCGCGTACGCCACCAACCCGGTCAACGGGGAGCAGGTTCCCGTCTTCATCGCCGACTACGTGCTGATGGGCTACGGAACCGGCGCCATCATGGCCGTCCCGGCGGGCGACCAGCGCGACTTCGAGTTCGCGCGCGCCTTCGAACTGCCCGTCCGCTGCATCGTCGAGCCGACCGACGGCCGCGGCACCGACACGTCGACGTGGGAGGACGCCTTCGCCTCGTACGACGCGAAGATCATCAACTCCTCGAACGACGGGATCAGCCTGGACGGACTGGGCGTCGTCGACGCCAAGGCGCGCATCACCGAGTGGCTGGAGCGCGAGGGCGTCGGCGAAGGCACCGTCAACTTCCGGCTGCGCGACTGGCTGTTCAGCCGCCAGCGCTACTGGGGCGAGCCCTTCCCGATCGTCTACGACGAGGACGGCGTCGCCCACGCGCTGCCCGAGTCGATGCTGCCCCTGGAACTGCCGGAGGTCGAGGACTACTCGCCGCGTACCTTCGACCCGGACGACGCCGACACCCAGCCCGAGACGCCGCTGTCCCGCAACGAGGAATGGGCCAACGTCACCCTGGACCTGGGCGACGGACGCGGACCCCGCGCGTACCGCCGCGAGACCAACACCATGCCCAACTGGGCCGGTTCCTGCTGGTACGAGCTGCGCTACCTGGACCCGCACAACAGCGACAAGCTGGTCGACCCGGCCATCGAGCGGTACTGGATGGGCCCGCGCGAGGGCATGCCGCACGGCGGCGTCGACCTGTACATCGGCGGCGCCGAACACGCCGTGCTGCACCTGCTGTACGCGCGCTTCTGGTCCAAGGTCCTGTACGACCTGGGGCACGTCTCGTCGGCCGAGCCGTTCCACAAGCTGTTCAACCAGGGCATGATCCAGGCGTACGTCTACCGCGACAGCCGTGGCATCGCCGTACCGGCCGCCGAGGTGGAGGAGCGCGACGGCGCGTACTACTACCAGGGCGAGAAGGTCACCCGCCTGCTGGGCAAGATGGGCAAGTCCCTGAAGAACGCCGTCACTCCGGACGAGATCTGCGCCGAGTACGGGGCGGACACCCTGCGTCTGTACGAGATGGCGATGGGCCCGCTGGACGTGTCGCGGCCGTGGGACACGCGCGCGGTGGTGGGCCAGTTCCGGCTGCTGCAGCGGCTGTGGCGCAACGTCGTGGACGAGACGACCGGCGAGGTCACCGTCGTCGACGTCGAGGACGCCGCCATCGATGTGGACACCCTGCGGGCGCTGCACAAGGCCATCGACGGTGTACGCCAGGACCTGGAGGGCATGCGGTTCAACACCGCGATCGCCAAGGTCACCGAGCTGAACAACCACCTGACCAAGGCGGGAGGCCCGCTGCCGCGGTCCGTCGCCGAGGCGCTGGTGCTGCTGGTCGCGCCGCTGGCCCCGCACATCGCCGAGGAACTGTGGCGCAAGCTGGGCCACACCGACTCGGTCGTCCACCGCGACTTCCCGGTCGCCGACCCCGCGTACGTCGTGGACGAGGCCGTGACCTGCGTCGTGCAGATCAAGGGCAAGGTCAAGGCACGCCTGGAGGTGCCGCCGTCCATCTCCGAGGAGGAACTGGAGAAGGTGGCGCTGGCCGACGAGAAGGTCGTCTCCGCGCTGGGAGGTGCCGGGATCCGCAAGGTGATCGTGCGGGCGCCGAAGCTGGTGAACATCGTCACGGCGTAACGCCTTCGGCGTATCCGCGGAGGGCGTGGGTACGGCTCGGGGTGATCCCTTACGGGCAGGTTCGGGGTTCTACAGGAACTCCCGGCCTGCCCGTAGCGTTTACCGTGGAAGAACAACGCAACAGTCGCCGATCGCGTCGGAGGAGGAGCATCGTGGAGGCCGTGATCGCCGTGGTCGTCCTGATCTTCGTGCTGTTCCTGGTGCTGGGCGCGTACGCCACGGTCAAGGTGGTCGGCGCCGCCAAGCGCGGTGTGGACCGGACCATCGAGCAGGCCCGCCGCACGGTCGAGGACACCACGCTGCGCGCCAAGACCCTCACTCAGCCCGGAGCGGCGGGCGAGCTGGCCGATCTGCGGCTCAGGCTGCGCACGACGATGCGGGCCACCCAGGACGCGCTGCACGCGGGCGTGGCGGAGGACGAGTCCCTGAAGGAATCGCTGGGTCTCTTCCAGCGTCTCAGCGCGCACGGACACGAGCTGGACGGCGAGCTGAGGCGTCTGGAGTCCGACCCGGCCCGCGCCAAGCTCGCCGAGCGGCTGCCGGACCTGCGGGAGCGCACCGGGCGGATCATCGAGGCGGCGGACTCCCTGCGCTGGGCGGCGCACGACCGGGCCCGCCGCTTCGCGGAGGAGGACCTCGACGCGCTCAGCGCGCAGATCGACGTCGAGGCGGGCGCACTGCGGCACTGGACTACGGAACCCACGTCATCGGCCGGGGCACACACCCCGCCTCCCACTGCCGAGCCGCCCCCGTGGCCCGAGGCCCCGGCCCCCGAAGGCGCCGCCTCGAGCGGGCAGACCTGGCCGGAAACCCCCCAGTCCCGCACGGCCGGCGAACCGGCGCGGCCCGCCATCAACCCACCGGGCCCGCGCATCACCTATCCCTGGCAGAAGAAACCCCGCCCCGAGAGCACGACTTGATCCCACCCGCCATCCCACCCGTCCGACCGCAGGTGGGAGGGGCCGGGCTGCCCCCCGCACGTTTCGGCAGGTAACCTCCAGCTCATGTCCCGCCATGTCGCCATCGTCACCGATTCAACGGCCTACCTGCCGCCACGGACGATGCAGCACCATGGCATCACCGCGGTGCCGTTGACCGTCGTCCTCGGCGACCGGGCGCTCGAAGAGGGCACCGAGATCTCTGCGCGCTCGCTGGCCCAGGCACTCCAGAAGCGACGGCCCGTCACCACGTCCCGCCCCAGCCCCGAACTGTTCGCCGAGACCTACCGCAAGGTCGCCGAGTCGGGAGCCACGTGCATCGTCTCCCTGCACCTGTCGGCCGAGTTCTCGGGCACCTACGACGCGGCCGTCCTCGCGGCACGGGAGGCGCCCGTGCCCGTACGCGTGGTCGACACCGGAATGGTCGCCATGGCACTGGGGTTCTGCGCGCTGGCCGCGGCCCGGACCGCGGAGGTCGGCGGCTCGGTGGACGAGGCGGTCACGGCCGCCGAGAAACGCGCCGCGGGCACGTCCGCCTACTTCTACGTGGACACCCTCGACTACCTGCGCCGGGGTGGCCGCATCGGAGCCGCGCAGGCGCTGTTCGGCTCCGCCCTCGCGGTGAAGCCGCTGCTGCAACTGGACGGCGGCCGCATCGAACTCCTTGAGAAGGTACGCACGGCGTCCAAGGCGATCGCCCGCCTGGAGGAGATCGTCGCCGACCGTGCAGGCCGCGCACAGGTCGACATCGCCGTCCACCACCTCGCCGCACCCGAGCGGGCCCAGGCGCTCGCGGACCGGCTGCGGGCGCGGGTACCCGGGCTGACCGATCTCCATGTGAGCGAGGTCGGTGCGGTGATCGGTGCGCACACAGGGCCCGGGCTGCTGGGGGCGGTTGTCTCGCCTCGGTGACGCGCGGGTGCCCGTGGGCCGGGTGCGTTGGGGGGTTGCGCGGGCTGCGCAGTCTGTGCGGAGCGTGAGGGCTGAGCAGGCTTAGCAGGCTGTGCGGTTCGCTGTGGCGAGTGGTGGCTGGTGCTCGTGTGGGTGATCGAGTTATCCACAACCGGCCGGTAATCCACGGGAATTGAGCAAGATCATCGCGAGTGTGCGGGAGTGTCCGATCCTCGTCGCATGGTACTTCGATCACCGTCACGCACAGCGACCGTCACCAGTGGCCCGGGCCGTGGGCCCGTCTCCGACAGCCGGGTCCGCCACCGTCGTTCCCTCACCCGGGGCCGGTCCCGACGCCGCCGGGCCTCCGCGGAAGCGCTCCGCCTGCGCGCGGAAGCGCTCTTCACCGAAACGGCAAGGGAACGGCGGGAGTTGGGCAACGGCCCACCGGTCCTTCTGAGCGGTTCGGGCGGGCCGGGCGGGCCGGGTGTCCAGGGCGCCCGGCCCGCCCACCGCGCGCTGGTGCGGTGCTCGGGTCGTGTCGCGACCGGGTTTGACGGGCTTCCGCTCGGCTACCCACCCGTTGTGACAACGACGACGACTTCTCAGCAGGAGCTCTTCCGGTTCCTTGAGGACCGCTTCGCGTGCGCACAGGCGTGCACAGAGTGTGCGCGGGCGTGCGCTTTGCGCGCGAGCCTCGCCGATCCGGGCGGGCCCATGGACCAGGAACGCATGCGACGCAAAGGCATCATGTGCGCGGAGGTGTGCGACGCGACGTGCCGGGTGCTCTCCGAGCAGACCCACCAGGATGAGACCGCCCTCCGCGCCCAGGTGGAGTGGTGCCGGGAGATCTGCCTGGAGTGCGCCCACGTCTTCGACGCCCACCCCGGCGCCGAGGGCAGCGCCCAGTCCTGCCGCGACTGCGCCCGCGCCTGCACGGACTTCCTCACGACGCTCACCGCCTGATACGGGGAACCGTTCGGGGCGGGAGATCCACGCGGGGCCGGCGGCGCTCTGGAACCCCTGCTCTCAGGAAGGCTCCATGAGCGGCCTCCCGAGCCGTAGGTTCCAGCGCCCCGCCCGGCCGCTGAGTTCGGTGGCCGCCAGCGGTGGCACGTCCACGCGCCAGAACGCGGACTCCGGCGCCCCCAACACCCGTACCACCACGGCCCGGACGAGTTCCGGCTCGACGACGGCCACGGTCCGGCCGTCGTCCTGCGCGGCCGTCTCCAGCCACCGCGCGGCCCGGTCGCACAGGGCCCTCACCGATTCCCCACCGTGCGGCGCGGACTCCGGGTCGGCGAGCCAGCGGGCCACCGCCTCGGGTTCCCCGGCGCCCACCTCGGCGAGAGTCGCACCGCGCCAACGGCCCACATCCAGACCGGCCAGCTCGGGCGCCTCCTCGGCGGCCAGCCCGAGCGCGGTGGCGGTCTCTTGACAGCGGACCGTGGGGGAGATCCGGGCCCGGTCCGGAGATTTCAGCGTGCCCGCCGCCGCGCGCGCCGCCTGCAGCCCGGACGGGTCGAGCGGGCATCCGTCGTCGAAGCGGGCCTCCCGCAGTGCCGCGTTCATCGCGGGTGAGACCAGCATCACTCGGCTTGTCATTCGCGCTCTCCCGATCCGGCTGCTCTCGCGCCCAACGCCCGTGTCCTGTCCAGGGCATGACCATCGCACAGCGGTGTGACCGGCCCGCCCAACGCCATGCGTCATCCGTGCACCCTTGGCCGGAGAACCGCTTCGCGGTACCTTCTCGTCGATATCGACGACGGCCGACGGAAGCCGGTGGGAATCCGGCACGGTCGCGCCACTGTGAGCCCGGCACGATCCGCACCCTCCAAGCGCGGTGACGGACGGGCAAGTCAGACCCGTGGCCGTCGTCCAGTGCACCACCGAGACGGGACGCGAGTTCCCCCAGGAGGTCATGTCATGGCGCAGTCCGCCGTCGCTCAGCCGACCGCATCCCCCACCACGCCCACGGCCGTTCCGGCCAAGTTGCCGATCAGTGCGATCGCCCCCTGGGCGGTCTTCTTCGGCATCCTGATGCTGGTCCTGCTCTACTTCGTCGGCGCCGAACAGGGCGCCACCTCCCTCGTGTCCGGCGAGGGCGTCCATGAATGGGTGCACGACGCCCGCCATCTGCTCGGCTTCCCCTGCCACTGACGCCGACGAGGAAGCGTACGAGCCTGATGAACTCCGCAACGGTCAGGAACCTCCTGGTGCGCGGCATGCTCGCGGGACTCGCCGCGGGCCTGCTCGCCCTCGTCGTCGCCTACTTCCTGGGTGAACCACGCGTCGACCAGGCGATCGCGTTCGAGGAGGCCCACGCCCACGAACACGGCGGCGAGGAACTCGTCAGCCGCACCCTGCAGTCCACGGCGGGTCTGTCCACCGGCGTCCTCGTGTACGGGGTCGCGTTCGGCGGCATCGCGGCCCTCGCGTACTGCTTCGCGCTCGGCCGGACCGGCCGCTTCGGGCCGCGCGCGAGCGCGCTGCTCCTGGCGGCGGCCGGACTGGTCGCGGTCTACGTGGTTCCGTTTCTCAAGTACCCCGCCAACCCGCCCGCCGTGGGCGACCCCGACACCCTCGACCAGCGCACCACGCTGTACTTCCTGATGGTCGTGCTCAGCGTGCTGCTGGCCGTCGGGACCGTCATCCTCGGCAAGCGCCTCGCGCCACGTCTGGGCAACTGGAACGCCACCGTCGCGGCGGGCGCGTTCTTCGTCCTGGTCGTCGGCCTGGCGTATGCCCTGCTGCCGTCGTACAGCAACGTCCCGGAAGGTTTCCCCGCCACACTGCTGTGGCAGTACCGGCTGGCCGCCCTCGCCGTGCAGGTGACCCTGTGGACCGCGTACGGTCTGCTCTTCGGGCTCCTGGCGGAGCGTGTCCTGACTCCGCGCACGGCGGCCGGGCCGGAGGGGGCCGCCGCCCGTGCGACTCCCGTCCCGCACTGAGCGGTTGAGTGCAGGAACGGCCCCCGGTTCTCGGCGAATTCCGGGGGCCTCTTCCATGGTTCGGCTCGTCCTTCGTTGTTCCCAATTTCTGGAACACGTTCTACGGTGTGCGCCGTCAGGTCCGGCCTTGGGGAGCCAGGAGGCGCCGTGCATCTGGAATACACACCCGAGCAGCAGCGGCTGCGCACCGAACTACGCGCCTACTTCGCCGAGTTGGTACCGGAAGGCGTGCACGCCCGATACGCCGAACCGGCCGCCCAGAAGCGCTTCTACCGCGAGACGATCCGGCGCCTCGGCACGGACGGCTGGCTCGGTGTCGGCTGGCCGAAGGAGTACGGCGGACGCGGGCTGACGCCCATGGAACAGTTCATCTTCTTCGACGAGGCGGCCCAGGCGGGCGTCCCGCTGCCCCTGATGGCGCTCAACACGGTCGGCCCGACGATCATGCAGTTCGGCAGCGAGGAACAGAAAACGTACTTCCTGCCACGCATCCTCTCCGGCGAGATCGACTTCGCGATCGGCTACAGCGAGCCCGAAGCGGGCACGGACCTCGCCTCCCTGAAGACCCGCGCGGTCAGGGAGGGTGACGAGGCCACCGGCCACTACACGGTCAACGGTCAGAAGATCTGGACCACGAACGGCGACACCGCGGACTGGGTGTGGCTGGCCGTGCGCACCGACCCGGAAGCCCCGCCCCACAAGGGCATCACGATGCTCCTGGTCCCGACCACCGACCCCGGCTACTCCTGCACCCTGATCAACACACTCGCCTCGCACGACACCACCGCCAGCTACTACGAGAACATCCGCGTCCCCGTCTCCCACCGTGTCGGTGAGGAGAACAAGGGCTGGCGGCTGATCACGAACCAGCTCAACCACGAACGCGTCACCCTCGCCGCCCACGGCACCATGGCCATCCGCGCCCTGCACGACGTGCAGCGCTGGGCCATGGAGACCAAGCTCACCGACGGCCGCCGCGTCATCGACCTGCCCTGGGTGCGCCGCCGCCTCGCCCAGACCCATACGAAGCTCGACGCGATGAAGCTGCTCAACTGGCAGATGGTGAACGCCGTCCAGGAGGGCACCCTCACCCCCCAGGACGCCTCCGCCGTCAAGGTCTACGGCTCCGAGGCGCGCCGCGAGGCCTACGCCTGGCTCATGGAGACCGTCGCCGCGGCCGGTGCTTTGAAGGACGGCTCCGCGGGCGCCGTCCTCCACGGCGAACTGGAACGCGGCTACCGCTCGGCCGTGATCTTCACCTTCGGCGGCGGCAACAACGAGATCCAGCGCGAGATCATCTCGTGGATCGGCCTGGGGATGCCGCGCGTGCGCCGCTAAGGGCTGTCCCGTAACTGATCAGGAGAGTCGACAGCCCTCCACTGAACAGCGAGGATGTGGGGTCATCGATCCGTTCGTCCATGGCATGGGGGCAGCTCGTGAGCCTGTCGTATCGAGCGCGGGTGGCGGCGCTGCTTGAGGACTCGCCGCTCACCTCAAGGGCGGTCATCACGGATGTGCGCCATCTTCTGTCACACGGTGAGGAGGCTTTGGCGTTCGACACCATGTGCTCGTGGATCTACGAAGACGCTCTACCCATCACCCCGCAGTACCACGCGAGCCTGGTAGCTATGGCCAATGAGATGGACAGGCCGCGTTCGGTCCAGCGCCTTGACGAGCTGCTGATCGACTGACCTCCGCCACCGACGATCTTGACGAGGGATGATCCTTCCCGTGGCTGGTGTGATCACGGCGTCGGAGCCGTCATGGATAGCCCCGTTCACCGGGCTGAGCCCGCGACAGTTCGGCAAGTTGATCACCGCGTTGCGGCGCGAGGGTGCGGACCCCGTCCGCAAGGGCCGGCCGTGGAGTCTGCCGCTGGAGGACCGGGTTCTGCTGGTTGCTGCGTACTGGCGGACCAACCTGACGTTGCGGCAGCTTGCGCCGCTGTTCGGGGTGTCCAAGTCGGCCGCTGACCGCATCATCGACCACCTCGGTCCGTCGCTCGCGCTCCAGCCGCGCAAGCGATTCCGCAAGGACGCCGTGCTGATCGTGGATGGCACCTTGGGCCCCACCCGCGATCACACCGTCGCCGAGCAGTCGAAGAACTATCGGTACTCGACCAACCACCAGGTCGTCATCGACGCCGATACCCGACTCGTCGTCGCTGTCGGCCGGCCGCTGCCTGGCAACCGCAACGACTGCAAGGCGTGGGAGCTGTCCGGCGCCAAGGATGCCGTCGGGAAGACCACGGTGATCGCAGACGGCGGTTACCGGGGTACCGGCCTGGTCATCCCGCACCGCCGCGAGAAGGGCCAGACCGAACTCCCCGACTGGAGGAACACGCAGGTCACCCCAGCGTGCCAGAGATCATTTACGGGACACCGCTCAGGCGCTCCCCAGCGCCGCCCGTACTCCCCACATTCTCCCCAGGGCGCGGCTCCTAACGGAGCAGGGCGGGCGGAGTTGCGGCACCTGAGGAGGTAAGAGCGCTGGTCACATTCTGTGACTGCGAACGCCGTAGCAGTCGAGTGATCACCTCCAATACGCCTCGACCTGGTCCGGGTTCCAGACGCCCTCGCCGGTCGCGTCGGAGGTGTGGAGGTTGGGCCGTGGTGCTGGTATCGCACAACACCGCGGCCCAACGGGCCGACGTGGTCGAGCAGTGTTACGGAGTGCTGGGCCGGTCCCTGCAGATCGCGGCGAAGTCGCAAGCGGCGCAGGTGCCGCACCACGAGGTCTTGCGGGGCATGTCGTTGTGCCGGAGTTGCTTCCCCGGCCTTGGCGACCTTGCCGGAGATCTCCTTCAGCAGGGTGTCGTTGACCTCCTCGCGGCTGCTGCGGCTGCCCTCGTCGAGGTTCAGGACCTCGACGAGGTCGACGCGCTTGCCGCTCAGTTCCTCGTACCCCGCGACGTAGATGTGCAGTTGATCGCGGCTGACAGCGTCAGCCTGGGCGCGTTCCTTGGACTTGAAGTCCACGATGGACTGCCCACCAATGTCGATCCGGCGGATCAGGTCGATGCGTCCGCTGACCGTCAACCCCCCCGCGTGAGGTGCACCTCCACCGGGATCTTCGCCGCGGCCCGTCGGAGAGCCACGGCAACCCGCCGACGCGCGGTCGCCGCCCTGCGGCGGATGGATGCCACCGGCACTGCGATCACCTTCGAGACCGTCGCCCGCGAAGCGGGTGTCTCCCGGTCCTGGCTCTACAACCATCCGGACCCGAGAGCCGAGGTCGAGCGACTTCGCGCCCGCCGCCAGTCGATCCCTGCGGCCCGGCCGGTTCCCGACCGGCAACGAGCCTCCGACGCCTCCCTTCTACGGCGCTTGGAGGCTGCCACCGAGCGCAACCGACAACTGGAGTCCGAGAACCGGGAGTTGCGCGAGGCCCTCGCCCTCGCGCTCGGGGAACGACGCACCGTACGGCGGCTCGGCGACCAAGGGCTCCAGGTCGGGGCGGTCGGCCTCGGCACGATGGGCATGACCATCGCCTACGGTCCCACCGACGACGAGAGCAGCATCGCCACCATCCGGCGGGCGTACGAACTGGGCGTTACGCTCTTCGACACCGCCGAGCGGTACGGCCTGGGCACCGGCAGCAACGAGCAGCTGCTGGGCCGTGCCGTGAAGGACTTCCGCGACGAGATCGTGATCGCCACCAAGTTCGGGTTCGACATGGCCGACCCGACGATGGTGGGTACGGACAGCCGTCCGGAGCACATTCGCGAGGTCACCGAGAACAGCCTGCGCTACCTCGGCACCGACCACATCGACGTGCTGTACCAGCACCGTGTCGACCCGGACGCGCCCATCGAGGACGTCGCCGGCACGGTCGGCGAGCTGATCGCCGAGGGCAAGGTGCGGTACTTCGGGCTGAGCGAGGCCGGCCCCGACATCATCCGGCGGGCACACGCGGTCCACCCGGTCTCCGTTCTCCAGACCGAGTACTCGGTCTTCGAGTGCGCCGTGGAGGCCGAGGTGCTGCCGGTCGTGCGTGAGCTGGGCATCGGGTTCGTCCCGTACTCCCCACTCGGGCGCGGATTCCTCACCAGCACGGTGAAGCCGGCGGCCGAGTACCCGGCCGACGACATGCGCCGGTTCGACGACCGCTGGCAGCCGGGTAACTTCGAGAAGAACCCGGCCGCCATCCGGGAACTCACCGCCCTCGCGGACAGCAAGGGCATCGCGGTCACCCAGCTGGCGCTGGCGTGGCTGCTGGCCCAGGGCGACGACATCGTGCCCATCCCCGGCACCCGCAGCCCCGAGCGGCTCGCCGAGAACGTCGCGTCGGCGGACGTCGAGCTGACCCCCGTGGACCTGGCACGGGTCGCGGAGCTGCTGCCGCACGGTTCGGCCGGCTCCCGCTACTCGGAAGCCATGATGCCGACCTGGTGACGGCCCTCCGCCGCGACCAGGATCGTTGACTCCGGCACCGGGCGGAATCGGAGCCCGCCGGCCGCGCGGGCACCGGTGTACCGGCGGACACGGATGCCGCCTGGGCCATGACCGGGTCCGCCTACGCGAGCACCGGTGCACCCGGTACTGAACCGCCCCGGCCTCGTCGAACAGACGCGCGTAGTTCAGGCCGTCGTCGTGGAGCGGCTCGTGGCCGGCGATCACGACTCGCGCGGGAGGAAGCCCCTTGACGAACGAGGCGGCGTTCGACGGCCTGGCCCGGGGGCCCGTGCGGTCCCGCCCGTCACGGAGGTACTGCTCCCAGAACCACAGGGTGTCCCGCACCGTCAGCGCCGGCGCGTTCGCGTTCTCGATCCAGGAGTCCCGCTCGACCGCGTACTCGGTCGCCGGATAGATCAGTGTCTGTGCCGCCAGGGGATACCTGTTCCCGCGATCGAGATGGGTGAGGGCGGCCGAGATGTTGGCGCCCGCGCTGTCACCTCCGAACATCCGGATGCCGAGGTCGTCGTGGCGGACTACCTGGACCCGGCGTCGCTGCGGGCCGCGTTCGACGGCATCAAGGCCGCCTTCGTCATCACCCCGGACTTCGGCCTCGACGAGACGACCGCCATGGGCAACGTCGTCGACGCCGTCGAGCGGGCCGGTTCGCTCGTCCGGCTGGTGCGCATGACCGGTGACGCGCCTGGGCACCGCGACGAGTCGCAGGTGTTCGAGGTGTACCCGCCGATACGGAAGTGGGACACCGGAACGGGCGTCGTCCACCTGCGAGGCCGGAAGGTGCTCTCCGCCTCTTCCGTACCCGTCGTCTACCTGAACGTCCTGGCCTGGTTCTTCCAGGACTTCGCCAACTACATGTCGCCTTCGAGCGTCAACCGGCGCACCCTCATCATGCCGGCCGGGAGGCTCATGGACTTCATCGACGCGGGCGACATCGGCCATGCGGCCGCCGAACTCATGCCGGACCCGTCGCGGACACGGGTCGGCGAGACGTATCACCTGGTCAACGGCGTCGACCGGTCCACGTTCGGGGATCTCGCGGCATTGATGACGGAGGCGTTCGGCGAGAACATCACGATCGAGAGCGGCGAGGAGAGCTATCCTCCCCGCCGCTACTACCGTTTCGACGGGGCGCCCGAGTACTTCCTGGACTACTGCAAGTTCGAGGAGGCGTTCATCGGCAGCGTGGGCGAGACGCCCTGGGAGACCATGCTCGCCGGTGAGGCCGCCATCACCCCCGGGCATCTGAGGTTCGAGCCCAGCCGGTTCCGCGACTGGCTGACCGCCAACCGCGACGCTTTCCTCGGACCGGCGCAGACCCCCGCTGGCTGACGGGTCCCAGGACGGACGGCCCGGAGCAGGCGTGCAACGGCCTGCTCCGGGCCGTCCGTCCCGTCACCGTCAGGCGCCGGCGGGTTCGAGCCGGTAGCTGCCGCCCTCGCGCTTGATGTACGCGGCCGGCGACGGCCCTATGTGGGTGAAGAGCACCATCGTCGAAGTGTCCGCGAACCGCTCCAGGAACCCGGCCCGGGTCAGCATTCCCTTGGGACGGTCGATGTCGAGCTGGTCATGCCACTCCGGATGCGCCACCTGGCACGCTCCGTGGAAGAGGTCGCCGCTCATGACGGTGCTCTGCCCCCCGGACTCCACCAGCACCGAGACATGGCCCGGTGTGTGGCCGTGGGTGGGGATCAGGCGTACCTCAGGGGTCAGCACCGCGTCCGGCTCCGTCCAGTCGACCAGACCGGCCTCGTGGATCGGCAGCATCGACTCGCTGAACAGTCGTTCGATGTCGAGCATCATGTACGGCGTCGGGTCCCAGAGTCTCGACGCGTCCGGGTCCGCGGCCAGGGCCTTCCAGGCGTCGTACTCGGCCTTGATGAAGAGATACCTGGCGTTGGGAAAGGTGGGCACCCACCGCGCGTTCTCGAGCCTGGTGTTCCACCCGCAGTGGTCCACATGCAGGTGGGTGCTGACGACGTAGTCGACGCTCTCCGGATCCCAGACGGCGCCGAACCGGTCGAGGTACCCCGACTTCAGCATCCGGAAGCCCTCGAAGTCCCGTTCACGGTCGTCGCCGACACCCGTGTCCACGACGATGCGCTTGGTCGGTGTCTGGATCAGGAACGAGTGCACCGGCGTGCAGATCTCGTCGTTCCCGCTGAGGTAGTACGGGCGCTGCCACGAGGGGCCGGTCTTCACGGACCTGACCCGTTCGGCGCCGACGATGGGGTCGAGAAGCTCGATCGGGAACGGGCCTGAGGACTCGACCACCTTGGTGATCGTCACATCCCCGACTGTCCAGGTCTCATTGGCCAGGTAGTCGACGGGTTGCGTCATTGCAACCTTCTTTCGTGCTGGTTCGACTCAGACGGCGGTGTTGGGGGCGGGGATCAGCCGGAAGCTGTCACCTTCGTGGACCAGGTGGCCGGCGGGGACCGGGCCGATGTGGGTGGTCAGCAGCAGGACGGGCTTGTCGGCCACGCTCTCGAAGAACTCCCACCGCGACTGCATCCCGACCGCCTTGTCGGAGTCGAATCCGTCCCGCCAGTCGGGACGGCTCAGACCCCAGACGGTATGGACCACGTCGCCCGGAAGCGCCGCGCTCTGCCCCTGTGAGTCGACGCGGATGACGATGTGGCCCGGGGTGTGCCCGTGCACCGCCTCCATCCGCACCTCGGGAGTGATCTCGAAGTCGGCGTCGACGAAGCGCACGTGTCCCGCGTCCACCACGGGCTGGATGGAGTCATGGAACGCGCCGCGGGCGTCGATGATGTCCCGGGTGGCCTCGGTGTAGCCGTCCTCGAAGTCCGGGTCCTCGGCGTAGCGCTTCCAGTGGTCGTATTCCTTCTGCACGTACAGGTACTCGGCGTTGGGGAACGTCGGCACCCACTCGCCGTCCACCAGCTTCGTGTTCCAGCCGCAGTGGTCCAGGTGAAGGTGGCTGCTCACCACGACATCGACGTCCGCGGGATCCACGATCTCGGTGAACCGCTCCAGGAAGTCGGTGTCGAGCTGCCAGATCGGCAGGACACGGTCCTTGTGGTTGCCGAGTCCGGTGTCCATGACGATGGTCTTGGTCGGAGTCTCGAGGATGTAGGTGCGCATGGCGCCGTACACCTCGCCGTTCTCGTTGATGAAGTCCCGCCGCAGCCAGTCGGTCGCGCGGATCTCATCGGGCACCGAGTCGGGTGAGGCCTCCTTCATGAGGTCCGCGTCGATGGGGGACCAGAAGCCGAGCTCCTCGATCATGGTGATCTTGACGTCGCCGATTCTCCACACTTCGTTCTTCATGCGAGGCGTTCCTTCCGTCGCTCACGTCCCTGTGAGCGGATCGCTGGCCGGGCGGTGCCGCCCGGCGGAATGAAGAGAAGGCCCGATCCATCGATGGCCGGCAACGGCGGGCCGCCGATGACTCGATCGGGCTCCCGGGCGCCTGCCTGCGGCGACGGCGTGCCGCGGCCCTGGAGGCCGGCGGGCCCGGACAGGTGACGTACTGCGCGTCCGTGGGCGGCCGTCCGCCCCGGCGACGGCTCCCCGTCCGGTGGGACAGGGGCGCCGTGCGGGATGGCCGGCCGGTCACGGTCAGTGGCGGATGCCCGCCTCGATCATGAGCGGCAGGACCTGCTCCTTGAACATGGGCAGCTCCTCGTTCGGGTCGATGAGCCCCATGATCATGCCGCCCATGCCAGCTTCGTTCAGCTCCTTCATGCCCTGGACGACCTGCTCCGGGGTGCCGACGAGCGGGTAGCCTCCCCAGCCGGCGATGAAGCGCTCCGACATCTCCCTGGCGTGCTCGAAGGACTGGCTCGCCCCGGAGAGCGCAATCTTGATGACGTTGCCCGCCGCATCCCAGTCGCCCTCGTCGACGACCTGCTGGAAGGCCGCCTTGGCCTCCTTCTCGGTGTCCCGGACGACCACGAGGCCGTAGGTCATCACGTCGATGGCGCGCTGGTAGTCGTCGCGAGCCTTGTTGCGGACCTTCTCGGTGTACGTCTTGACGTTCTCCAGCGTGTCGAGGCTGGCGAAGTTGATGTCGACGTTCCGGGCCGAGTAGTCGATGCCGGCGGGCGAGTTGCCCGCGTTCATCAGCACCGGGTGGGGACCCTGGTGCGGCTTCGGGTACGCCTCCACGTCCCGGCCCTCGAAGTACTTGCCGGCCACGTCGAAGCTGCCCGGTTCGGACCAGAGGCGCATCGCGTAGTCGATCCACTCCTGCCCGAACGCGTACCGCTCGTCGTGCTGTCGCTGCTCACCGCCGAACATCTCCATCTCCGGCGGAACCCAGCCCATGACCAGGTTCAGGGCGAACCGGCCGCCGGAGATACGGTCGATGGTGGTCGCGGCCTTGGCCGCCACGATGGGGTGCACGGTCGGCAGGTGCGAGGTCGCCGCCACTGCGATGTTCTCGGTGGCCTCGGCGATGCCGGCCGCCCAGGTGTACGTCTCGAAGCAGTTGCCGTTGAAGTTGGTCGAACCGCCGAAGCCCTTCCAGCGAGCGACCGGGACCATGGCTTCCAGGCCCATCTCGTCGGCCTGCCGCGCGATGGACTTCGTGTGCTCCCAGGTGATCTCGTACGAGGACGGCGCATGGGACACGATGAGGCCGTAGGAGCAGTTGGTGCCGAACAGACCGAGCTTCATCGGCTGGTCGTTGAGCAGCGGGTTCGTCTCCCGGCGGTCCTGAGCCGGTTTGGTCTCACTGTCGGGGCGCTGGTCGGTGCCGGCGAGACCGAGCCTCTCGTTCGCGGTGAGGGTGGTCATGACGTCTCCTTGGTTCTCTGGTTCGCCTCGCACGGGGGGAGTCGTGCTCTCGAGGGTTCGGAAGGGCGGCGCGGCTCGCGGAGGCGGGTCGCGCCAGGGGAGGGAACGGGCTCGGTCAGCCCATCTTGAACGGGTCGCGGGTGCCGCCGGTCAGTTCGACCAGGACGGACTTGTTCTCCAGGTACTCATTCACGGCGTCGGAGCCGTTCTCGCGGCCGATGCCGGAGCTGCCGAAGCCACCGAACGGCATATTGGGGGTGACGACCCGGTAGGCGTTGATCCAGATCGTGCCGGCGCGCACGGCCGCGGCGATCCGGTGGGCCCGGTGCACGTCCTTGGTCCAGACGGCTCCGGCCAGGCCGTACGGGGTGTCGTTGGCCAGGGCGATGGCGTCGGCCTCGTCGGTGAACGTGTAGGCGGCGAGGACCGGGCCGAACACCTCCTCGCGCACGATGGTCTTGTCGGGACCGGCGAGCACCACGGTCGGGCGGACGAACAGGCCGCCGAGTTCGGTGTTCGGCCCGCCGCCGCACGCGATGGTCGCGCCCTCGGCCCGCGCGCCATCCAGGAACTCGAGGACCTTCGTGTACTGGGGACGATTCGCGACCGGCCCCATCTCGGTCTCGGCCTCCGTGGGATCGCCCTGCTTGATGGCGTTGGCGCGCTCGACGACCTTGGCCACCAGTTCGTCCTTCACCGACTCGTGCACGATGAGCCGGGAACCGGCCATGCACGTCTGCCCGGTCGCGGCGAACACGCCGGCGACGAGTCCGTTGGCGACGGCGTCCAGGTCGGCGTCGGGGAACACGATCTGCGGCGACTTGCCGCCGAGTTCGAGGGTCACCCTGTTGATGTTCGCGACCGCGGCCTGCGCGACCTTCGCGCCGGTCGCGGTCGAGCCGGTGAACGCGATCTTGTCGACACCCGTGTGCGAGGCGAGCGCCTCTCCGGTGGAGCGGTCCCAGCCGGTGACGACGTTCAGGGCACCGGCGGGCAGGCCGGCCGCGGTGAGGATCTCGGCGAAGGCGACCGTCGAGGCCGGCGAGTGCTCCGACGGTTTCACCACGGCGGTGCAGCCGGCCGCCAGCAGCGGCGCGAGCTTGAACGTCAGGAGCAGCAGGGGGCTGTTCCACGGCGTGATGGCGCCGACCACCCCGACGGGCTGCCGGAGGGTGTAACCGAAGTAGGTCTGCGGGTTCAGCGCGGGAACGGTCTTGCCCTCGAGCTTGTCGGCAAGACCGGCGAAGTAGCTGTACCAGCGCCCGAGCCCGTTGAGCTGGCCGAGCATCTCACGCATGAGCTTGCCGGAGTCGCGTACCTCCAGCAGCGCGAGCCGCTCGGCGTTCGCGGTGATGGCGTCGGCGATCGAGCGCAGGATGTCGGATCGCTCGAAGCCGCTCTTGTTGCCCCACTCGCCTTCGAACGCCGCGCGCGCCGCGCGCACGGCGACGTCGATGTCCTCCGGGCCGCCGTCGGCGATCCTCGCCCACGGCTGGCCGGTGTAGGGGTTGAGGGACTCGAAGGTCTTTCCGGAGATCGCGTCGACGGACTCGCCGTTGATGAACAGCTTGAACGTCTCGAGGTCGGAGGAGGGATGAGACACGATATTCGGTCTCCTCAGCTGTGAGTCGGAGCGTTGTGGATGTCGCACGAAACGCTAAGAAGGGTGGCGGCTGGCTCCTATCCGCTCACTGACGGGCAAGGGCCGTTCAGTGCAGAGTTGACCGATCCGTGTTCCGCGGCCCCGATGTGCGGGCATGGCGGAACGGCGCCGGACCATCGTCGGCTCCGGCGCCCCTGGACGAGGCCGGTCAGCGCTGGAGCGTGACGGAAGGCAGCTCGTTGAACTGGTGCCGGTACTGCTGGGCGAACCGTGACTGGTGGAAGAACCCCCAGCGCATGGCGATGTCCGCGACACGGGTCTTCTGGGGGTCGCTGCGCAGCAGTTCGGCGCGGGCCTTGCTCAACCGGATGCGACGCACGTACGCCATCGGGGACTCGCCGAGCTGGTCCTGGAACGCGGCATGGAGGGTGCGGACGCTGACACAGCCGACCCGGGCGAGACTCTCGGGCGTTATCTCCCGGTCCGCGTGCTCCTCGATGTAGGCCACCACCGAGGACAGCCGGCCGAGACGGCGTGTGTCCTCGTTACCGGCCAGCGCGGCACTGAACTGGTGGCGGCCGGCGTGCAGCAGCGACGTGAGGACGTACGCCTCCAGCTGCTCACGCGCGAGCGGCATCGCCGCCAGCCCGGCGGGGTTGTCGAGCTCGGTCGCGAGGAACTGCACCGACCGCAGCAGGGCGCGCCCGGAGGCGGTGGTCAGGTCGAGGCCGAAGTCGAAGTCGATGACCGCGGTGACCGGCTGTCCGAGCAGATCCGAGAGGTGCGACTCGAGGCTACTGCGCGGGATCTTCAGGATGAGCTGCTCGGCCTCGGGGCTCCATCTCACCACGTTCGTCTGTACCGGGGACAGCACCACGCCACTCCGATCGGCCACGGTGTGTTCGCGGCGGCCGTCGCTGCGGGAGGCGGTTGTCTCACCGCTGATGGTCAGGTTGACGTGGTAGCAGTACTCGGTCGCGGGCATCGTGAGCTCTGCCTCGGCCTGGTAGGTGAGGTAGCCCAACGTCATGTTTCGGTCACTGAGGGCGTTGAGACGCATGTTTATCGCGTCTTTCGGGCCGACCAGTTCGTGGGGCAGGTAGATCCGGCTGACCGCCTCGCGGGCCTCTTCCAGGCTGTGCGTGTCGGTCACCGGAGCAGACGCCAGGTACTCCATCGGACCCCCTCCGGGGGACATCTGCCGTGTCGTGAAGCCCGCGAAATATAGCCGCGGGACCGTCACCCTAGAAGCCACCGGCGGCGGCCGACTATCCGCTGAGCGCGGAACCATCCCAAAACCGTTCCGGTACCGCCGGTCCGTCACCTGCCCGGCGCCACGGAGGCCGGCCGTGCACCCGCTCCGGTAGTCGGCGGACACCGGAGACGGTGGATGGTGTGAGGGTGCCCTGGTCGGCTCCCCGACGGCGGCGAGGACACCCGGTAGCCGCCTGGTACGGCTCACGTGGCACGGTGCGCCACGGCCGGACTCGTCGGCGGGCGCGTCCCCCAAGTCCAGCCGCGGGTGTCCACGGGCGGCGTTCCCCGGGAAAGCGAACACGGCCGTGGCGGCCCCGACCGAGTCGGGGGGCCGCCACGGCCGTGGATGGGTGCGCCGCGGGCCCGGGACCGCCGGGGCGGTCCCGCCGGTCTACCGGCCCAGCAGCGTCAGCGCCGCGTCGAGGATGGCCTCGGTGCCGATACCGTGCAGCTTGTACGCGTCGGCCAGGTCCGACGACTGTCCGAACTCGGTCACCCCCAGGCACCGGATGCGGTCCCCGCGGGCGCCCGCGAGGTAGGACAGTGTGTGCGGGTGCCCGTCCAGGACGGTGACCAGCGGCGCCGGGCGGTGCGGCGGGAACAGCTCGTCGATGATGTCGGACCCGCCGCCGGCGGTCCGCGACCCACGCTGCTGGAACGACCGGAACACCAGGTCGGGGCTGGTGAGGCAGACGACCCCGGCCCCGATCCCCAGCTCCGCCAGGGCGTCGGCCGCGGCGACCACCTCCGGCATGATCGCCCCGACACCGACCAGCGTGATCTGCTCCGGCGCCGGGCCCGGTGCCCGGAGACGGTATCCGCCGGCCACCGCCTGCAGGCGCCGCCGCTCCAGCAGCGCCGGGTCCTCCGGGAGCAGCGCCAGCGCGGGGTCGACGGGCCGCGTCGAGAGCCGGAAATAGGCGGAGGTGCCACCGGGGACGCCGACCTGGTTCATCGCGTGCAGGAAGCACCACTCGAGGTCCTGAGCGAACGCCGGTTCCCACGCGACACAGGACGGCTGCTCCAGACCGATCGACGGTGTCGTGATGGACTGGTGGGCGCCGCCCTCGGGGGCCAGCGTCACTCCGGACGGGGTGCCGACCAGGATGGACTGCCCGCCGGCGTAGATGCCGTAGCTCCACGGTTCCAGGGCACGTGACACGAACGGGTCGTACAGGGTCGCTATGGGGATGAGCCGTTGACCCCACCGGGACCATGTCGCGCCCAGCTCGCCGGCGAGCGACACCAGGTTCACCTCGGCGATGCCGAGTTCGAGGTGCTGACCGTTCCGGACCTCCGACCACCGCAGGACACGGTCGGTGTCGTCGGCGAACCAGTCGTGTCGTTCCGCGATGGACCACACCCCGGTCTTGTTGATCCAGCCGCCGAGGTTCGTCGACGACGCGACATCGGGGCTGCACGTCACCACTCGGGCCGTCGCCTCCGGGGCGTCGCGCACCAGGTCGGCCAGGAGCCGGCCGAGCGCGGCCTGGGTCGAGGAGGTCTTGCGGTGCGGGTGCCCGAGCGAGGTCGGCACCGGGACGGGCGCGGACGGCGTGTGGGGCGAACGCCGGAGCAGCTGTCCGCGCCGGTCGCACACCTCGGCCGCCGCCGTACCGGTGTCGAACGTGCGCCACGGGTCCTCGAGGCGGACCCCGCACGACTCGGCCAGGGACCGCATCTGCGCCTCGGTCAGCAGCGCGGAGTGGTTGTTCGGGTGCCCCTCGGTGGGCAGCCCGTGGCCCTTGACGGTGTAGGCGAACACAACCGTGGGCCGGTGCGTGTCGACGCCGTCGAACGTGTCGACCAGGAGCCCGAGATCGTGCCCGCCGAGGTCGCGCACCGCGGTCGAGAGCTGGGCCGCGGTCAGGGAGTCCAGCAGCGACCGGAGTTCGCCGGAGTCGTTCTCCCCGACGAGGCGTGCGGCGATCTCGGAGGAGTCGACCCGGAGGATCCTCTGGTACTCCTCGTTGGGCATCTCCTCGAGACGGCGCCGCAACTCCTCTCCGCCGGGACGCGCGAACAGCTCGCTGATGGTGCGGCCCCACTTCAGGACGACGACCTGCCAGCCGGCCGCGGCGAACATGCCCTGGAGCCGGGTGATCTGGATGTCGGGCACGATCCGGTCCAGCGACTGCCGGTTCAGGTCGACCACCCACAGCAGCTCGCCCAGGTTCGACACCTGCGGGTCTGCGACCGCCTCCCAGATGGCGCCCTCGTCGAGTTCCGCGTCGCCGAGCAGGCTCACGAACCGGCCCGCGGGCGGCGTACCGGGGAACTGGGACGCGAGATAGCGGTGCGCGATGGCCGCCCACAGGGCCGCCGTCGCGCCGATGCCGACCGACCCGGTGGAGAAGTCGACCGTGCCGGGGTCCTTGACGCGCGACGGGTAGGACTGGAGGCCGTTCTTCGCCCGGAGCGTCGTCAGGTACTTCGGGTCGAGGTCGCCGAGCAGGTAGTTGATGGCGTGCAGGACCGGTGACGCGTGCGGCTTGACCGACACCCGGTCCAGGTCGGTCAGGTGGTGGAACCACAGGGCCACCATGATGTCGACCATGGAGGCAGACGACGCCTGGTGCCCGCCGACCTTGATACCGGTCTCGTTATGGCGCCCGCGGTTGGCGGCGTCGACGATGGCGGCGGAGAGCCACAGCACTCGTCGGGAGATGTCACGCAGAGCGGCGACATCTGCTCCGCCGGTGGACTGGTCCGGCACGGTCGTCGGCGTGGTGGTGGCCGGTGGGGGAGGTGTCATGGGTGCGCTGCTTCTTCTCGGTGGCGGGTGGGATCGGGTGCGCGCGGACGCTATCGAACGGCCGTGTCTCCCGCGTCGGCGTCCTGCTCGGCGGCGTCGCCGAGTTCGTCTATGGCCTCCAGGCACGCCCGGCAGTTGCACGGACGCGCGAGCAGCTCGGAGACGATCTCGTGGGTGTGTTCACCGAGGTCCGGGCCCGGATGGGAGACCGGGACGGACCGCTGGTCCAGCACGGGCACGATGCCGGGGAACGCGACGTGGCGGGTCTCCCCGGCGACGTTGACCGGCAGTGTCTGCACCATGTCGCGGGCGGCGAACTGCTCGTCGTCGACGATGTCCTTCGCGGTGTGGATCGGCCCGGCGGGCACACCGGCCGCCTCCAGGATGGAGAGGACCTCGTCGCGGGGGTACTTGCTCGTCCAGGACTCGATGGCCTGGTCCAGCTCGTCGCGTCGGGCCCAGCGGCCGGCGTTGGTCGCGAGACCGGGGTCGTCGCGCAGGTCGGGGCGCCCGATGGCCTCCATGTAGCGGTCGAAGATGGAGTCGCCGTTTCCGGCGATGACGACGGAGTCGCCGCTGCCGCAGACGTAGGCGTTGGAGGGGGCGATCCCCTGCATCCGGCCGCCGGTGCGTTCCCGGAGGACGCCGTGGGCGGAGTAGTCGGGGACGAGGGACTCCATCATGGAGAACACGGCCTCGTGGAGTGCCACGTCGATGTGCCGTTCCATGGGCGTCCAGGGCCGCAGGCCGTTGCTCCTGCGCATGGTGTGGTCCAGCAGAGACATGACGACCCCGAACGCTGCGTAGAGGCCGGCGATGGAGTCCCCGATGGACACGCCGACCCGGGACGGGGGCCGGTCGCTCTCGCCGACGAGTTCCCGCATGCCGCCGAACGCCTCCGCGACGGCGGCGAACCCGGGCCGGTGGGCGAGCGGACCGGTCTGACCGAAGGCGGAGACGCGCGCGACGACGAGTTCGGGGTTCGCGGCGGTGAGCGCTTGTGGCGTCAGTCCCCACTTGTCGAGGGTGCCGGGGCGGAAGTTCTCGATGAGGACGTCGGAACAGGAGACCAGTTCGAGGACCGTTGCCTGGCCTTCGTCGGTTCGCAGGTCGAGCTCGATCGACTTCTTGTTCCGGTTGATGGTGCGGTACAGCATCGAGGTGTCGCCTGCGAACAGGCGCCAGTTGCGGAGTTCGTCACCGGTGCGGGGCCGCTCGATCTTGATGACCTCGGCGCCGAAGTCGGCCAGCAGGCGGCCCGCGGTGGGGGCGGCGATGAAGTTGCCGAGCTCGATGACACGGATGCCCGTCAGGGGCAGCGCGTCGGTCGAGGTGGGGGGACGGTTCGGGTCGTGGGCTGTGGGGCTCACTTCTCGGTGCCTTCCTTGTCGGGCGCGGGAACGGGCGGGGTGAAGTCGCCGGCCCGGACGAGCAGGCCCTGGGGTGAGTTGTCGAGCTGCTCCCCGAGCCAGGTCCCGACCCGGGCGAGGGCGTCGATGTCGGGGTGGCCGTTGCCGGCCAGCGGGACGCCTTCCCCGCGGAGGAGGTAGGCGAGGTCCTCGGTCGCGATGTTGCCGGTGGCGGCGGGCGCGAACGGGCAGCCGCCGAACCCGCCGACGGACGCGTCCAGCGCGATGACCCCGCCGGGGACGGCCCCGGTGGACGGGTCGGGGTGTGCGGCGGCGACGGCGTTCGCGTAGCCGGTGTTCCGGGTGTTGTGGAAGTGGAATCGGAGCTTGCGGATGCGGTCGTCGCCGACCGCCAGCGCGGCCAGTTCACGGACCTGGCGGGGGACCCCGACGCCGATGGTGTCGGCGAACGCGATCTCGTCCGGTTCGATCTCGGCCGCGCGGAGCAGCACGTCCGCGACCTGTCCGGTGGAGACCGGCCCGGAGAACGGGCAGCCGAACGCGACCGCAAGAGTCAGGCTCACGCGCATACCGGCGCCGCGGGCGACCTGCGAGGCGGCGGCGGCGTGGTCGAGCATCGCGTCGACGGTGAGGTTCTGGTTCCGGGTCGAGAAGGAGTCGGTGACGGGGATGACGATGTTGACCTCGGTGCAGGGGGTCTGTGCGGCCCGTTCGGCCCCCCGGCGGTTGAGGACGAGGCCGATGTAGGACACCTCGGGGTCCTGCGGCACCTTGGCCATGACTTCCTCGGCGCCGGCCATCTGCGGGACGAGGTCGGGCCGGACGAAGCTGACCGCCTCGATGCGGCGTGCTCCCTGGCCGACCAGGCGCCGGATGAGCTCCACCCGGGTGTCGACGTCGAGCGGCTTCTTCTCGTTCTGGAGGCCGTCGCGTGGGCCGACCTCGACAAGTTCGACGGTCGTGGACATGTGCGCGTTCTCCATGCTGGTTCGAGGGTGGCGGGGCCGGGGTCGTACCCGGCTCCGGCTCAGGACTGGTGCCGGTCCGCGCCGGGTGACGAGGACCCGGGGGCCGGCGGACCGACCCGGCGGGATCGCGTGCGATCCGGCGGGGTCAGGCCCATGGGCCTGACGAGCGGTACGTTGCGGCGACGTGGGGCGATCCGGCGGTGTCCCCGACGTCGTCCATCAGGCCGCCCAGTAGGCCCGCGGGTAGGAGCCGCGGTAGTAGAGCAGGGGGTTCCGCCCGATGTTGTGGTCGAGCGCGGTGACCTGACCGATGACGACCGTGTGGTCGCCGCCGTCGTACTCGCGCCACAGATCGCACTCGACCCAGGCGGTGACCCCGTCCAGGACGGGCGAACCGTTGGGCGAGGGCGTCCAGTCGACGCCGGCGAACTTGTCGGTCCCGGACCGGGCGAACCTGTTCGACAGCTCGGCGTGGTCGTCGGCGAGGACATTGACGGCGAACCGGCCCACCTCTCGGATGCGGGGCCAGGTCGTGGACGTGCGAGCGGGGCTGATGGAGATCAGCGGCGGCTCGAGCGAGAGCGACACGAACGACTGGCAGGTGAAGCCGACGGGCTCGGCGTCGGCCTGGTCGCCCAGCGCGGTGACGACGACAACACCCGAACAGAACGCGCCCATCGTGGCGCGCAGGACCTCGGGGGTGATCGCGTCGGCGGCTGCATGTTTCAGCGGGGTGGTGAAGCGGTTCATGCCGAACAGCGTCGTCCACATGGCACCGGCAGCCTATCCACTCGCGGCAGACTCCGATCCGGTCTGTGCGAGGTTCCGGTCGCCGCGCGGGGACGGCGGAGCCCGGCGGCGGCCGGGGCGTCCGCACGGGTGCCGGTCCTCGATCTGTCCGCGAACCGTCCTTCGACCGCCGTACCGGCGATGCTCAGCCGTGTACCGCGGTTCGGCCCCCGTTCAGGTGGCGGACGCCCGCGATCGGGTGTCGAACCGCGGGATCGACCGGCTGCTCCCGGCATGCCGGTGCCGCGGCCGGGCGTTCGGCGGGCCCGGGCGGTACCGGTCGCCGGCCGGCGGGGAGAGGGGCGCGGCCGGCGTCCCCGTCCCGCCCGTCCGGACCGATCTGGCAGGTGTCCCGGCCGGGATGGCGGGAGCGGTCTGTCAGACGACGTGGTGCCGGGGCCGTCGACTCCATGGCCGTGTTCGGTGTAGGGGGCATGCAACTGTGCCGCGGCCAGTGCGAGGATGACGCGGGTGGCGGACGACACGTACACCGGCTCGCGTGTGGCGAACGCGAACGTCTCGATGGCGGGTTCCGCGAAGGTCGCGTACGTCATGCGTTCGGTGTAGCCGAGGATGCGTGCGAGGGGGCACGGTGCGACCGAGGCCGCCACGCCGAAGGCCGCGATCTCCAGGGCGGCGGTGGGTGATTCGACCTTGACCTCCGGCGCGATGGTGCCCCCCTTGAGCTGGGCGCGCTCGTTGAGCTGGCGACGGGTGGGATCGGCGTTGCCGGCGGCGGCCTCGGGCAGTACGAGCGGCGCGTCGCCCAGCTGGGCGATGTCCATGCGGCGGCGCGTCATTCCCGGGTCGGTGCTGAAGTAGGCGACACCGCACTTCCACACCGTCTGTGACAGGTGTATCCCCCGGCCGTCGACGGGTAGCGCGACGATTCCGGCTTCGAGGTCGCCGCCGCGCACCTGGCGCGCGATCTCCGTGGAGTTCGCGGCGATCATGCGGACCGTGACCTGGGGGTGCCGCTTGCGGAAGTCCGCGACCAGTCCCCTGACGAGATAGTGGTGCGGCGCTGCTGAAGGTGCCGAAGGTGACCGTGCCCGCCCGGAGGATGCATCACCGTACGGATCATCAACAGAGAAGCTGTATCGGCACCTGAAGTCCGTCGGCCGCAGAGCTGTCGTTCCAGCGGCGACACCCCTCGTGACCTGCGCTGTACCAAAGTGCCAACTATCTCTCTGATTCCGTACCAGTCGTCGTTGAATCTAGTTGGCATCAGTGCAGGTCACGTACGTCGCCGGGTGCCAACTAGCAATCCTGGTCACAGACGTGACCACAGGCGCTGCGGCGAGGTTGCCCAGGTCGCGTTCGGCCATCGACCGCACGCCGTCCTGTGGGTTCAGGTCCGGTGTGTAGGCGGGCAGCGGGAACACCGTGAGCCAGTCGGCGTTCGCACGACGGGGCACACCGCTCCGCCAACGGGCCGGGCTACCGGCCGACCGCAGCCGAATCCGGACGCTGTGGTGCCGCGGGCACGGCCGGCGCGGCAGGCCGGTTGCGTGCCAGCATGATCGTGGGCACCGCAGCGAGGACGAAGAGCGCTCCCGCCATCGCGACGTAGAGGTACACGCCGGTCGCCGTGCTCACCGGGGCACCGTCGGCAAAGGTCCCGGGAACAAGGGTCGCTTTGAGCACCTCGCCCCCGGCGATGTTGAAGACGACCGAGCCGAGGGCGAGTACGACCGACACCAGACCGGCGACCGTGCCCTGCCGCTCGGGTGCTTCGAGGCTGGTCGCCAGGTTGTAGCCGGAGGCGCCGATCGCGCCGGCGGCCATGCCGAGCATGGCGCCGCAGGCGATCGCGAGCGGGAGCGCTGACACGCCCGCCAGCATCGCGAAGGTCGCCGCTGCCCCGACGGCGATGCCGCCGAGGAGGGGCAGTGCGGGACCGAACCGCCCCGCGATCCATCCGGCGCACGTGCCGCCGATGACGATGCCGAGATTGGGCGTGGCGAGCAGCACCGCGACCGCCTCTCCGTCGCCCAGCCCGTAACCGAGCCCCAGGTCGGGGGGCACCTGGGCGATGAGGCCGGTCAGTTGCAGCATGCTCCGGAAGGAGCCTGCTGCCAGTACCAGGGCCAGCAGCGTCAGCAGGATCGGGCGGCTGAGGGCCCGGATGTCGATGATGGGTTCGTCGACCCGCAGCGCGAGGAACGCCCAGCCGGCCAGTGCGGCGGCACCGGCCGCCAGCAGCGCGATCATGCCCCCGGACAGCCATCCGAGGTCGCTCCCGAGGCTGGCGCAGGCGAGCACCGCGCCGAGGCCGCCGCCGAGCAGGAGCGCCCCGCGCACGTCGATCCGGCCGGGCTTGCGGATCGGCGACTCCGGGATGAAGGAACGCACGCACAGCGCGGCCGCCGCGGCGAGCAGCGCCGCCACGATGAACACGCTCCGGTAGCCGAACGCATCGATGACCGGCTGCATCAGGAACGGCTCGATGATCCCGACGATCGACGAGCCGGACGTCACAAGCCCGACCACGGCCATCGCCACCCGCGGGGAGCAGATCTGGCGTGCGAGGGCCACCGTGAGGAAGACCGCGGCGAAGGCGGCGCCTTGGAGGAAGCGCCCCACCAGGAAAATCCAGACGTTGGGGGCAGCGAGGCAGACCAGCGCTCCTGTGCATGCGAGGAGCAGCGTGCCGATGAGTATCCGGCGCTTGCCGAAGATGTCGGAACTCTTCGCGAGCAGCGGCGACCAGATGGCCCCGGCCAGCAGCGCGCTTGCATTGAGCCATGCGGCCTGGTCGGTGTCGAAATGCTCCAGTAACTGGGGCAGGACCATCATGGGCGAGCCGATGACCACGTCGGCCAGGACGTTGGCGAGGGTGAGAACGGCCGCCCAGAGGATGAGCCGCTTGCTCCAGCGGTGCTCCTGGGCGCCATGGGCGGGCTTTTCCAGCGTGTCTTCCACTATGCATTCTCTCCAGGGCATGGGGGTGAGGTCCCGGCGAGCGGCACGCCCCGTTGGCGGCGCGGTCGGCGCGGGTTGCCGGTGGAACCGGCTTTTGGGGAGTGGGCACATGCGGACGCCCGTTTCCGGGCGGTCGCGCCCGATCAGCAACGGCCGGTGGCAGCGCCGTTCGCATCGCGCCGGGTTCAGGGCGCGCCGGTGCCGGATGCTTGCAGCGCCTTGTTGCGGGCGGCAATGGCAGCCCAGGTGGTCGGCAGCATGCGGTCGCGACCGCTGTAGACACGGTCCTGGGCGAAAGTGACATAGGGGCGCTGCCGGGCCTCGTACCGTGCGAACGCGGCGGTGTGGTCATTGCCGCACCGTTCGAGTTCTTCGGCGAGAAAGCGGGCGCCGGTGAGCGCGAGTGAGGTGCCCCGGCCGGACAGGAAGGCCGGGCTGTACCCGGCGTCCCCGACGAGGACGACGCGGCCGCGGTGCCAGGAGGGCAGGTGGATCTGGCTCGCGGAGGTGAAGTAGAAACCAGGATCGGCGCGGGCCGCATCGAGCAGCTCCGGGATCCGCCACGACCGGTAGCCCGCGAAGGCGTCGATGAGGATCTTCTTCTGGGTGTCCAGGTCGTGGTGGTCGTAGTCGATCCGTTCCGAGCGGAACTGGAAGACCGCAACGGCCTTGCCCTGATACCGGAAGATGCCTGCCATCCGGCTGGGGACGTTGTATATCGAGTTGGCGCCCTCGGATTGCGCCACGCCGGGGTGGTCGGCGAGCGCGAAGTAGACACCGAGGTGCCGGAGGTAGTCCTCCTCGGGCCCGAACACCAGCCTGCGTACCGCGGAGTGCTGGCCGTCGGCACCGATCACCAGGTCGTACCGCCCGGTGCGGCCCGACGCGAAACGCACGTCGACACCGCCGCCGTCGACACCGCTGTCGGCCAGTGTCTCGATCGAGTCGCGGAAGCGGATCGCCGCGGTGTCCGGGAGCGCATCGGCGAGGATACGCACGAGGTCCTCGCGGAGGAGCTCGATGTCGTCGTCGGAGTCGCTGATCTCCGCCATCGGGATCCGGGCCACCGGCTCGCCCTCGCTGTCGACGAACTGGGTGAGCTCGGACATCCGGACCCGTTGCTTCTGGATCTTCGCGAGCAGTCCCATCCTGTCCGCGGTCTCGATCGCATCACCGCGGATGTCGATGGGGGTGCCTGTGAGCCGGAGGCGGCGGGCGTACTCGACAACGGTGACGTCGTGGCCGCGTTTGCCGAGCTCAAGTGCGCTGGCGAGCCCGGCGATACCGGCTCCGGAGACAAGGATGTTCACGTGTGTGCTCCAGGTTTCGCTGAGGTGGGTGTGCGATCGGATCGGCCGCCGCTCCGCCGGTCAGGCAGGCGAACCGTCGGAGCGGTGCGGCCGACGGGCAGGCCGCTGTCGCGACGGTCCGGCAGCTAAAGAAACAAACTGTCGCTTTTAGCGAGCTTACTTACCACCGGGTTGCACCGCAACGCCGCACCTGGCGACAATCGGCACCCGAGCGGAGAACAGGAGGTGAGCGCGGCGATGACCAACGGGACCGCTGACCGGCCGCCCGCACGGCGCCCCGGTGGCCGCACCGCGCGGGTGAGAGCGCAGATCCTCGCCGCGACCGTCGAGCTCGTGGCGCGCGACGGCATCACGGGCTTCCGCTACGAGGAGGTCGCCGAGTTCGCCGGCGTGCACAAGACCAGCGTCTACCGCAACTGGCCCGACCGCGAGGAGTTGGTGGTCGAAGCCCTGCTGCGCTACGCCGAGGATCTCGCCTCGGTCGCCGACACCGGCGACATCCACCGGGACCTGGTGGACTTCCTGCTGGCCCTCGCCGGTGGCCTGGAAACGCCGTTCGGCCGGACGCTCGAACAGGCCATCCAGCCCGCCCGCCAAAGCGCCACCGTCCAGGCGCTGACCAAGATCCTCGACCAGCGCGTGGCCGCCATGCGGCGGCGGGTGGACACCGCCGTCGATCGGGGCGAACTCCCCCCGGTCGACAGCTCCTTCCTCGGCGAGATGCTCTCCGGCCCGGTGCACCTCATCGTCAACCGCGGCATGCGCCCGTTCACCCGCGCGGACGCGGAGCGCATCGTCGGCGTGGTGCTCGCCGGCATCCGGGCCACGGCACCGCAGGTCTGAGTAATCGCCCTACCGCACCGTTCAGGCCGAAGGCCGGAGCGCCCGTCATGTCCGCGCTCAACGCAGCAAGTTGAAGTGCCGCATCAGTTCGAGCGTGCAGGGACGCGAACCGCGGGCGGGTTCAGGAAGCGCTGGTTCCGCGGCGGTGGGCTGGACCCGCCGGCCGGCCGGCGCGTCCGTGTTGCCCGGGTCATGCCGGCGTCGGCGGTGATCGGCTGCTGCTGCCAGGCGAGACCCATCTGCGCGCCGGCTTCTGCTCGGGCCGTTGCCATGAGAGTGGCGTAGGAACCTGCGACTGCCGAGCATCGTTTGGAGCCACGCCTGGTGGAAGGCAATGCGCGCGAGCAGGGAGCTCAGCTCGTCGGTGAGCTGTACACGCGCCGTCAACTCGGCGGTGCCCTGGCCGTGGCCGTCTTCGGCGCGCTGGTGGCCAACCGGGCGACCTTCCTGCACGGCCTGCGGGTCAGCCTGTTCAGCGCCGCGGCGTTGCTGGTCGTGACCACGATGGCCGGCCTGCTGCTACGGCCCAGTACGCCACGCTGATCCCGGACCGGGGTCCGCCCCGGCAGTGTGATGCTGCCGCCGGCCGGCACGAGCGCAGACCGAAAACGACGAGAGTGACAACCAGCGGCTGCGGGCACATCTGACTCCGTGGACGCTGTTCGCACAAAGATCCACAGCAAGCTCTCGGCGACCGACCCCGACAACGAGGGAGAGGTACCCGGTCGACGAGCCCGAACTGCTGCGGTGGGTGCACTGCGCGGAGATCGACTCCTACCTCCACGTGCTGCGGTGCTCGGGGTTCCCCTTCACGGACGCCGCGGCCGACCGGTATGTCGCCGAACACCGCATCGCCGCCGAACTGGTGGGCCTGGCCCCCGAGGAGGTCCCGGGCGATCAGGAGGAGTTGGCCGCCTACTTCGTGCGGGTGCTGCCGGAGTTGGCTGCCGGACCCGAGGCGCGGGAGGTCGACGACTTCCTGCGCACGCCTCCCACGCACCCGTTGCTCGCCCCGGCGCGCGCCCTCCTGTGGCGGCGCGTGGTGAACCTGGCGTACGCCTCCTTGCCGCCGTACGCCCATGAGCTGTACGGCAGACGGGCCCCGTCACCGGCCGTGGTGACCCGTCGCCTGCGTCTCACCGGCACCCTGCTGCGCTGCGTTCCCGCACGTCTGCGCCGGCAACTCCCGCCCAAACACATCATCCGCGCCATGCGACGGCTCGGTCCCGGTTCGCGCCCGGCGCCGTACAAAGTCGTGCGATAGCCCGCCATACTGGACGGGACCGGGGCTGTCTCTTATACAAAA
>NZ_VMNX01000070.1 GCF_009377235.1 Streptomyces acidicola | reverse complement strand
GGAGGGAGCGGGGCATGTGTGTTACCGCAGTGTGACGATGCCCGGAAGCGGCATGTTCTTTATGAACGCAACCAGCAACCCGACCACTGAACACAACCGTGAAGGCGTCCGAGCGGGAGCCCTTCGAAGGGGTCCGGGGCGTTCCGCGTCAGGGAAGGACTCAGCTCCGAAGGTCCCTGAAGAGACTCTCCGCCTCGGTCACGGCCCGAACCAATGCATCCGGTTCCGCTGCTCGCAACGTTTCCAGGATGCCGTCGACCGCCCGCAATCCCGCCCGCTCCAGCAACCGCTTCTCGTTCGTCACCCACTCCCCGCGTGCCGCGAGGAGCGCGTGCCCAGCCTGTACGGCGGCGGTGGCGACGGCACCGGCGACTTCTGTGAGGCGGCCTTTGGGTGCGTGGTTGGCCTTCGCGTACGCGAGGGTGGCCTGGGCCGTGCCGTACCAGCGGTCGGCGGCGGAGGTACGGAGCCCCTCCGGGTACGTGGCCGGGCGGGGCAGCTCGCCGTGCAGTATGCGGTTGACGGCGAGCTCGGCGACGAGCAGGTAGCTCGGGATGCCGGCGAGGTGGAAGAGGAGGGGCTCCACATGGAAGCGGCCGTCCTCGGCCTCGGAGAGTTCGTGTTCGACGACGTCGAGGTCGCGGTAGTGGACGTCGACGCGCCGCCCGTCGATGGTGAGCCATGCTCCGCCGTTGAAGATCCCTCCGCCCCAGCCACCGATCTCGGAAACCTCGCCTTCCCAGCCGACGGCACGGAGGTCGGCCGGGTCGAAGGGGCCCCGGTAGTAGATCGCCAGGTCCCAGTCGCTCTCCGGAGTGTGAGTCCCCTGGGCCCGGGAGCCGCCCAGGGCGACGGCGCGGACGGTGGGGAGAGCGGCGAGGCGGTCGGTGACGTGGATGAGGAAGGTGTCGTCGTCCGCGGTGCCCGCGGGGCCTGCGCGCACGGGCTCGTCACCCGTGTCCCCGCTCATTGCCGGGGCTCACCGATGGTCAGGTCACGGATCGTGTGCGCCTGAATGACGGTGCCGTGTTGCACGCCGCCACTGATGGTGTTGTGGACGACGCCCTTGGGCTGGTCCTCCGGGGGCCTCAGCTCGTCCAGCAGAGCCTGAAGTTCCGCGGCGGCCGACGGGTCAGTACGCAGGATGCGGCGGAGGCGGAGACGCCACTCGTCGCGCACGTCGGCCGCCGTCTCCTCGTCGTCGGAGTCCCGCGCGGCGACGAGATCCGCTCGGGACTCCTCCAGTTCTGCCTGGACGGCTTCACCTGCGTCGTCCCTGCCTCGCGTGAAGAAGGCGACGACGCGGTCACGTGCCTGTTCCCACCCGTCGGTCACCATCTGGGTCACCAGCGCCGTCGCGCCCGCCACCGCCAGACTCGTCAACTCGGCTTCCATCCGGCCCCCTTCGTCGCACGTCCGAATGCCAACGGTAACTTGCGGCCCTCGTTACGCGAGCCAATAAGTCACGCTCAGCCAGCATGACTCCGCCACCCGGCCGGTTGTCAGTGGTGCGCGCTTCAATGGGAGATGTCGTCACAGAGCGTGACGGTCGAGGTGTTGAGTGCTGCTGTGTTACGGGGGAGGTAGCCATGGGTGGTTACGACGAGGACGGGTGGCGTTATGTGTCGCTGACCGGGCTGCGGGCGCGCGGGTGGACCGGAGGGATGATTCACCGGCTGTTGGGGCCGCCGGATCGGCTCGCTCTCAATCCGCGGTTCAGGGCGGCGCCGCCCAGGCGGCTGTATCGGATCGAGCGGGTCGAGGCCGCCGAGCGGAGTGCGGAGTTCCGGGTGGTGGCGGAGGCCGCCGCGCGGCGGTCGGAAGCGGTACGGGCCGCGTTGCGGCAGCGGCAGGAGGACGTGCTGGAGCGGATCAGGGCCGAGCCCCTCGACGTGCCTCGGCCGAACCCGGACAAGCTGGAGCTGCGCGCCGTCGAACAGCGGGCGCGGAGCGAGACGAAGGCGGGGCCGGCCGAGGGCGCGGGGGCCGTTGGCGGGCACGAGACCGCCCCAACGGTCGGCCCACCCTCTTCCGCGCCAGGTGAACACCCGACCCCCGCCCCCAGCCTCGACCCCAGCTCCAGTTCCAGCTCCGGTCCCGGACCCGGTCCCGGTCCCGCGGACCACACGTCCCTCGACGCCTGGAAGGTCGACTACCTGCGACAGAGGCTGTTCAAGCAGTACGGCCGACTCCTGGACGGAATTCCGGGAGGCGCTCCGGCAGCACTCTGGCGGGCGGAGGCGATGGCGTTGCTGAATCAACGGATCTACGCGGCCATCGCGGAGGCACATCCCGGCCTCGCACAGGAATGCGAGAAGCGAACGAGCGACCAACTGCTTGGTCCACCGCCCTGGTGAAGGTCGCGGTGAACCCCTTTGCGGAACCGGGCGGTTGGGGCGAGGACGTCCCTACGCTCCGGGCTCATGAAGGATGATCAAGCCCTGCGCGTGCACGAACGTCTGACGGGCTCCCCTCTGCTCTGCCCTGTCACCTTCGGTGAAGGCCGCCGGTTCGGGCTCTGGGATCTCGCCTCACTCGCCGAGGGCGCCCTCGGTGAGTGGGTCGACCCGGGCTCGCTGACAGTGTCGACAGAGAAGCGGTTGCGTCTCCGACTGGGTGCGGCCGGGCGCGAGTACACGCGCGACGACGAGTACCGCAGGAGGTACTGGATCCGAACGCCCGGCCACGACGGTGAAGCGGTCGGGACCATCGCCGTCGACACCTGGCCTACGGGCGTGGGCGCGTTGCGCGTCTCCTCGCTCTACGTCCATCCCGTCGCCCGGCGACGGGGGCTCGCCTCGGCGGCTCTGGACGCGGTGTACGCGGCCGCCGCGCAGAGGAGTTGCGCGGGTTTCGCCTGGACACGTACTGGACCTGGCAGGCGTCTGTCCGTTACTACCTCGCCCGCGGTCTCTGGGTCACCTCGTGGAAGCAGGCGCTGGGGCTCGCACGGTTGTCGTATCTGCCGCGGTACGAAATGCGGGAAGACGAGGGGGAACTGACGTTCCTCGTCGACGGCCCTCGGGGCATGGTCCCGCTCCTGGTGGCCGCCAGCTGTGACGGACGGCTGCGACTGCAACTGCGAGAGACCGAGCAGTACCGGCGTATGGCGGACGACCGCAACGCCGTACGCCTGTATGCGCGATCGACATTGGCCTTGCATCTCGCGGCGCGGGGGCGGCCGTTGGTGCGAGGGGAGGAGGAGCGAGCCAGGGCCCATCAGTGGTGTGACATTGGTGAGCCGGAAGGGCTCGCGTACAAGATCGGCGTGTTCGAGCAGGTCGCTCGCAAGGACGGCTGGCGAGTGGAGAGCCCCTACGCCGACGTCTCCCCCTCTCATCAGCCCCAACAGCCCGAACAGTTACTGACACGTGCATGCAATGCGCAGGAAAAACCCACTTCCTACGGTCAGCGGACGGACGGCGGCGGACCGGATGCCTGATGAGGGACGCCCCATAAGGGACGCCCGCTGACAGATGCCCGGTGACGGATGCCCGGTGACGGATGACGTCCATCGGTCACCACCGTCAGCCGCCGGCCCATTCGCAACATGTCGACGCATGAGGGATACCGAACGTGAGAATTGTCCATCGCACCGCCGCTCTGTTCAGTACGTTCGCCGTGGCCGCCGTTACGGCGTTGTCGAGCGCGAGTGCACAGCCCGGGAACGGGAAGGAGGAGCTGCCCGAGGTCGCCGTGATCGGGACGGGGGGCACCATCTCCGGGGTCAGTACGGACCGTGTGTCGTTCCAGAACTACCAGTCGGGGAAGCTCGCCATCTCGAAGATGGTGGACGAGTTGCGGCCCGAGGTGGACGGGCTGGCGAAGGTCACCACGGAACAGTTCGGGAACAAGGGATCGGGCGGGTACTCGATAGCCGACTACCGCAAGCTCACCGCCTCGGTGGACGCCGCACTGAAGAAGAGCGACGCGGTGGTGGTGACGACGGGCACGGACACCATGGAGGAGTTCGCGTACTGGCTCGACCTCACCGTGCGCAGCGACAAGCCCGTCGTCCTGACCGGGTCCATGCGCCCGTGGACCGTCATCGGCACCGATGCGCCCGCCAACCTCTACAACGCGATCAAGCTGGCCGCGAGCCGCAAGACCAAGTGCTACGGGACCGTCGTGATGCTGAACGACGAGGTCCAGGCCGCGCGTGAGGTCCGCAAGACCGACGCGCTCCGCATGGACACGTTCACCAGCGGCTCGTCCGGCCGGCTCGGTGTCATCGACCAGGACAACATCCGCCTCAACCGGGCGCCGGCCCGTGTCGAGTCGTGCGGCAGGTCGAGTTGGCGCACGCCCTTCGACCTGGACCGGATCACCAAGGACGGCAAGGCGCTGCCCAAGGTCGAGATCGCGTACTCGTACCAGGACGCAGGCGGCGAGGCGGTCAAGGCCTTCGCGGACTCCGGAGCGGACGGGATCGTCACGGCGGGCACCGGTGCCGGTGGCATCTCGCCCGCGATGTCGACGGCACGCACGGAGGCTGTCAAGAAGGGAGTCACCTTCACCTCGACGACCCGCACCGGCTCCGGCGCGGTGTACGGCTCGACGAGCACCACGGGCGTCATCGGCGCCGAGGATCTGACCCCGCAGAAGGCCCGGCTCCTGCTGCTCCTCTCGCTCGCCGCGACGGACGACGAGAAGCAGATACGCGAGTGGTTCGCGACGCTGGGGACGGCGCAGTTCACTGAGGGGTGACGAGGCAGGAAGTAGAAGGCAGGAGGTGGGAAGCGGGCGGCGGGTCATGCCGGACAGACAGGCAGCCGGGCAGCCGAACGAAAATCGGATGCGGTGATGTCACGGGGCTCGCATGATCGAAAAATTGACCTTTCGTCCCTGGGAGCTTCCATGATTCAGCGCGTCACCGTCCCCAGCCTCTTCCCTCCGCCCGTCTACTCCCACGCGTCCGTCGTCGAGGCGGGGACGAAGCTGGCGTTCCTGGCCGGTTCCGTCCCGCTAGATGCCGACGGGAACCTCGTAGGCGCGGGCGATCCCGTGCGGCAGGCCGAGCAGGTGCTCGCGAACCTCGGCGAACAACTGCGCGCGGTCGGCAGCGACTTCGCGCACGTCGTGTCGACGGACGTGTACGTCGTGAGCAGCGAGACCGCGGTCCTCTCCGCGGTCTGGGACATCGTCGAGGCGTCCGGTCTCCGCACCGGTCCGCACTCCTCGACCCTGCTCGGCGTGGCCTGTCTCGGCTATACGGGCCAGCTCGTGGAGATCACGGCGACCGCGGTCGTGCCCGAGCACGCCGGGGAGTGACCGGGTCCTCCCCAGGAGCCGGCCTCTGAACTCGCCGGCGGTCCCTCACTCGCCGATGCGCCCAGTGCACCCGGTGCGCCCAGTCCGCCCGTTGCGCCCCCAAGTGCGCCGCTTGGGCAGCGGCTTGGCATAGCTCCCCACCCGGCTGGTGGTGAGCCCGAGTGTCACCAGCGACTCGGCGAGCTTCACGGCCGCGCCCACCCCGTCGACGACGGGGAGGCCTACCTTCTCCCCGACCGTCCGCTGGAGCCCGGTCATCCCCGCGCATCCGAGCACGAGGACTTCGGCACCCGCCTCGCGCGCCCGTTCGGCGGCGGCCACGAATGCCTCCTCCGTGCGTCTGTCATCCCCCAGGTCGAGGACGCCGAGCCCGGTGCCGACCACGGCGGCGCAGTTCCGCCCCACCCCGGCCGTCTCCAGGCTGTCCTCGATCTGCCCGCAGGACCGCTCCAGCGTGGTGACGACCCCGTAGCGCCTTCCGAGCAGGCACGCAAAGTGGGCGGCGGCCTCGGTGATGTCGACGACGGGCACGTCCACGAGCTCGCGCGCGCCCTCGCGTCCATGCTCGCCGAACCCGGCCATGACGACGGCGTCGTACGGCTCTTCGTACGTCCGTAGCAGGTCGAGGACGGCGGCGGCCGAGAGATAGCTGTCCAGCCAGCCTTCCGCGGACTCGGGTCCCCAGTCCGGGGTCAGTCCGGTCACGGTGGTGCCCGGGCCTGCGGCGGCCCGGGCACCTCGTACGATCTCCTCGGTCATCTCCTGCGTGGTGTTGCAGTTGGTGACGACGATGCGCACGTTCAGCCCTCCGTGGTGGCGGGCTCGGCGTCGGCAGATGTTTCGGCCGCGGCGCGTTCCGGGCGGCAGAGCAGGGCGTACAGTCCGGCGGCCAGGGCCGTTCCGATGAACCAGGAGTACGGGGCGACGGCGCTGAAGTCCTTCACCAGCGCGAGCACCGCCGACACCACCGCGGCCGGCAGGAACGCCCACAGGGCCTTGGGGTTGACGCCCTTGCGGTAGTAGTAGCGGGAGCCGGGCTCGGCGTTGAAGAGCTCGTCGACGTCGATGCGGCCGCGCTTGACCCAGAAGTAGTCAAGCATGATCACGCCGAACAGGGGGCCGAGGAAGGCGCCGAGGCCACCGAGGAAGTAGTTGACGACGGTGGGATTGGAGAAGAGGTTCCACGGGGTCACGACCAGCGCGGCGACCGTGCTGATCATGCCGCCGACCTTGAACGTGATCTTCTGCGGCCAGACGTTGGCGAGGTCGTACGCGGGCGAGACGAAGTTGGCGACGATGTTGACGCCCATGGTGGCGATGGCGAAGGTCAGGGCGGCCAGGACGAGCACCCAGGTGTTGCCGACCTTGGCGACGAGCTCCGCCGGGTCGGTGATGGCCTCGCCGAACACCTCCAGCGAGCCGGCCGTGACGATGACCGACACGACCACGAAGGCCGTGGAGTTGATGGGCAGGCCCCAGAAGTTGCCCCGCTTGACGGTCCGGTAGTCGGGCGCGAAGCGCGAGAAGTCGCAGAAGTTGAGCATCAGGGTGCCGTACGTGGCGAGGATCAGCCCGATCGCGCCGAACCACTGCCGCCACTGCTCACCGACGGAGACCGGGTGCGGGGTCGAGGTCAGTGAAATGGTCCAGCCGGCCTTGGCCAGGATCCACACGGCGAGGGCGATCATCACGATCCAGATCGCCGGACCGCAGAAGTCCTGGAACTTCCGCACCGACTCCATGCCCTGGCTGATGATCAGCGCCTGAATGATCCAGAGAGAGATGAAGGAGACCCAGCCGAGCGCGTCCAGCCCCAGGAAGGAGCTGTGCGTCCAGGATTCCAGGCCCGGCCAGGCGGCCAGCAGCATCACGTTGACGGCGACGGACGCGAGGTAGGTCTGGATGCCGTACCACATGATGGCGATGACGGCCCTGATCAGCGCGGGGATGTTGGCGCCCCAGACGCCGAAGCTGATGCGGCTGATGACGGGGAAGGGCACACCGTGGCGCTGGCCTATGCGCCCCATCCGGTTCATGCCGATGTAGATGAGTACGAAGCCGACGAGCAGGGACGTGAAGACCTGCCACACGTTCATACCGAGGACCAGCAGGCCCGCGGCGAACGTGTAGTTGCCGAGGTTGTGGACGTCCGACATCCACATCGCGAAGAGGTCGAAGACCTTCCAGTTGCGTTTGCCCGCGGGCGCGAGGTCTTCGTTGGTGAGGCGGGGATCGGGGACGAACGCGGCTGTGCCGGTTGCTTCGGCTGGGTCGGCGAGGGACACGGGGCCTCCATGAGCGAGGGGACGGAGGAGGACTGGCTGTGGGGCTACTGCTTGCGGGGACCGCCTTTGAGGAGCTAGCCGTGCGGAAGTTTGGTATACCAAACTCCTGTCATGGTGCCCCCGTCAACAGTTCCGACCGATGTCGCTCCTGTTACCGCTTCGTAAATCACCCCCGGAGTCGACGAAGATGGAGCCCATGACGACGATCGAACCCCTGGGCGCCGTGCGGGAACGCGTCCTGGCGAACCTGCGGCAGGAGATCATCGCGGGCCGCCTCCGCCCCGGTGACCGACTCGTCGAACGGGAGCTGGCCGACCGCTTCGGGGTCTCCCGCGTCCCGGTCCGCGAAGCGATCCGCGCACTGGTCGGCGAGGGGTTCGTCCACTTCGAGACGCCGCGCCGCACGGTCGTCCGCCGCCTCACCGCGAACGACGTCAACGAACTCTTCGAACTGCGCGAGGCACTGGAGGTCTACGCCGCCGGGCTCGCCGCGGCACGCGCGACGCCCGAGGACCTGGCCGAGGTCCAGGAACTCCTCGACCTGGCGGCCGCAGCGACGGAGTCGGGTGACGCCGAGACGATCACCGACGTCAACAGCCGCCTCCACGACCGCATCGTGGCGATGGCGGGCAACCACCTGCTGATCGCCTCACTGGAACCCGTCGCGGGCCGCCTGCGCTGGATGACCCGCCGGAACGAAGAATGGCCCCAACTCCTCGTCGAACACCGCGAGTTGTACAAGGCCATCGCCTCTGGCGACCCGGCACGGGCCCGGGCACACGCACTGGCCCACGTGCGGACGAACTACCGGTCGACAATGCGGCATCTCTTCGGCACGGAAATCGACAGCGACGGTCACGCGGCCCAGAACGACGACCGTCACGCGCGGGGCAAAGGTGACGCGGGCGCGGAGCCCGGCCCGGAAGGCGAACGGTGACCATCCGTACGGTGATCGGCGCCGCCCGGACCCGCCCCTGCACACTCGTCGTCTGCCGTGGCTGTTGCTGCGGTGATCCGCGCAAGTATCCCGGCTACGACCACGAAGGCCAGCTGGACCGGCTGCGTGCCGCGGCCGCGGCGTCCGGCGGGCGCCTCGCGGTCCGGACGACGGACTGCCTCGGCCCGTGCGACCAGGCGAACATCGTGGTTGTCCAGCCATCGGGGGAAGGGCGAAGGCGTGGCGGCCGTTCCGCCTGGATCGGCTGGTCGATGGGGGACGACTGCACGGACGAGATAGTGGAGTGGGCCGAGGCGGGCGGACCGGGTGTCGCCCCGGCTCCGCCCACGCTGGCGTTGCTGTTCGTGCAGTCGGCGGGCGAACGGGCCCGCGCCCGCCGGTAGCGTGGGGTACCCCTCAGGGGCGGCAGCGGTCAGACGCCCCGGGCCGCGTATCTGTCCGTGGCCGCCACCAGCGCGTCCACCATGCCCGGCGCGCCCGCGTTGTGCCCCACCTCGTCGATGAGGACCAACTCGCTCCCGGGCCAGGCCTGGTGGAGGAGCCACACGGTGCCGAGGAGATTGCCGGGGTCGAGGCTGCCCTGGACGATGGTGCCGGGGATGTCCTTCAGGAGCGGGGCGTCCCGCAGGACCACGCCCTCCTCGTTGCCCTCGCCGAGGAAGTGGTCGTTGCCCCAGTAGTGCGTGACCGTGCGGGCGAAGCCCATGCGGAACACCGGGTCCTCGAAGCGGGGGATCGAACGCGGCGGGGCGGGTGTCATGGCCGTCTCCCAGTCGGTCCAGGCACGTGCCGCCCGCGCCCGCACCTCGGGGTCGGGCGACTCGATCACCCGGTTGTACGCCGCCGCCAGGTTCCCGTCACGCTCCCCCTCGGGCAACTCGGCGAGGAACCGTTCGAAGGCCTCGGGGTAGAACTGCCCGAGCCCCCTGGTCATCAGGGCCACCTCACGATTGGCCCCGGTCCCCACGGCGGTCAGGACCAGCTCGGACACAGCACCGGGGTGCGTCTGCGCATACCGCAGCCCCAGCACCGACCCCCACGACACGCCCCACACCAGCCATCGCCCGATCCCCAGGTGCTCTCGCAGCCGCTCCAGGTCGGCGATGATGTGCGACGTCGTGTTGCCGCTCATGTCGGTGTCGTACGCGCTCGCGTGCGGCGTGGACCGCCCGCAGCCGCGCTGGTCCAGCAGGACGACCCGGTACGCGGCCGGGTCGAAATAGCGCCGGAAGTAGGGGTTGCTGCCCGTACCGGGTCCGCCGTGCAGCATCACCGCGGGCTTGCCCTGCGGATTGCCGCAGACCTCCCAGTAGACGTGGTTGCCGTCGCCCACGTGGAGCATGCCCTGGTCGTACGGTTCGATCTCCGGATACAGGCCCATCGTGGGAGCCTAACCGCGCGCGGTCAGCGTCAGCAGCCCAATATTTCACGGTTCCGGGCCGTCGCGACGGCTCTTACGGCGCCGCCGCTACCGCTCGTACGGCGTGGTGGGCAGCTCCGCCGCCTCGGCCGCCGTCCGCAGGACGTCCCGCAGCATCGCGGGGGTGAGGCGGCCCGTGAACGTGTTGCGCTGGCTGACGTGGAAGCAACCGAAGAGGTCCAGCGGGCGGGGCCGTCCGTCCAGCGTGATCCGTGCCCCGTGCGCGAAGGCGGGTCGTGGCCGGGGCACGTCCCATCCGGCGCCGGCGAGCGCGGGCAGCACGGCCTGCCAGCCGAAGGCGCCGAGCACCACGACGGCCCGCAGCGTCGGCCGCAGCAGCTCCAGCTCACTGATCAGCCATGGGCGGCAGGCGTCCCGCTCCCTGGGCGTCGGCCGGTTGGCGGGCGGGGCGCAGTGCACGGGTGAGGTGATCCGCACTCCGTACAGCTCCAGGCCGTCGTCGGCGCTCACCGCGGTCCCGCGCGACGCCAGCCCCACATCGTGCAGCGCCGCGTACAGCACGTCCCCCGACCGGTCGCCGGTGAACATCCGTCCCGTCCGGTTCGCCCCATGCGCTGCGGGTGCGAGGCCCACGATCAGCAGGGATGCGTCAGCCGGCCCGAACCCGGACACCGGACGCCCCCAGTACGTCCACTCGGCGAAGGCGGCCCGCTTCGTGCGGGCCACCTCCTCCCGCCACGCGACCAGCCGCGGGCAAGCCCTGCACCCGGTGATCCGCGCGTCGAGTTCGGCCAGGCCGCTGTCCATGCCACCACGGTACGGCCGCTGATCGGCGAACCCGACGACGGCGTCGTACCGGCGGAAATTCCGCCGAGCGGCCTGCCCGTCGGCGTTAAGGTCGGAGACATGGGTTCTGAGGGTGCGGACGAGAACACGAGCGCCGTGGGCACGGCCGGCGCGTCCGGCGAGCGGGGTGCGCGCGGCTCGGCGGACCCCGCGGCCGGCGCCGCCGCCGAAGCCGCGGCTGCCGCCGAGGCCGCGCGCCCTGTGAGTGGCGAGAGCGTGCGGATCGACAGCTGGATCTGGTCCGTCCGCCTCGTGAAAACCCGCTCGATGGGTGCCACCGCCTGCCGCGGAGGGCATGTCCGCGTGAACGGCGAACGCGTCAAGCCCGCCTACTCGGTCCGCGTCGGCGACGAGGTACGGCTGCGTCACGCGGGCCGCGAGCGGATCGTCGTCGTCAAACGCCTGATCCGCAAGCGGGTCGGCGCCCCGGTCGCGGTGGAGTGCTACGTCGACAACAGCCCACCGCCCCCGCCCCGCGAGGCCACGGCCCCCGTCGGCATCCGCGACCGTGGCACGGGCCGCCCCACCAAGCGCGACCGCCGCGAGATCGAACGCCTCCGCGGCCTCGGCGGACCGGGCGCACTCGGCGGCCAAGGCGGCGGACCGAGCAGTTCCCCGGGCCCTCGCTGAACCGGACCTAGCGGCTCTCCCTCGGCCCTCGCTGAACCGGGCCGGGGCGCCCCCAAGCCCCTCCTGAAGCCCGCAGTACATCCCCGCGCTGCCCCAGCCCGTCTCGCCGAAGCCCTCCGAGGCCGACCGGTGCACGATCAGCTTGGGCACCGCACTGGCGATCCCGTAACACGGACTTCAGCCGCGACGAACCCGTGGCTGCCCAAGCCCACCGCAAACCCGGAGTGCTACTCCATCGGCACCGCCTTCACCCAGATCCTGTCCTCCGTCACATACCGGTCCACCTTCAGCCCCACTTCCCCCAGCGCCTCCTCGAACTGTTCCCTGCTCAGGGGTCGTGCCCGGAACGTCTGGGTCCAGACGGCGTCCGGGAAGTCGTACTCCACGTGCACCGAGTTCACCCCGTCGCCCGCCGGCTCGGACGACAGGATGCGCACGGTGAAGCCGCTGGGATCGACCCGCTCGCGGGGCACGTTCGTGTGGTAGTCCTCTCCCTCGCGCTGGATGAGCACGAAGCCGTCGTCCGCGACATGCCGCAGACAGGTCCTGAGCAGCCCCCGCCGCACCTCGTCATCCCCGCTGTGCACGAGGAACGACGCGAGCAGCACCACGTCGAACTTCTCGTCCAGATCGAGCTTCTCGACCGGGCTACATATCGTGCGGGCCCCGCGCACCCGCTCCAGCATCTCCGCCGACTCGTCCACGGCCGTGACGGTGAATCCCCGCTCCAGGAGCGGGTGGGTCATCCGGCCCACCCCGCTGCCCAGTTCGAGAATGCGCGCCCCGGCGGGCGCCACGCCGGCGATCACCTCCGGCTCTTCCCCCACCGGCAGCCGCGAGTAGAGCTCGACCGCACAACCGTCCGGAGTGATCGCTCCAGGTCCGGTCCCCTCGTATCCCTCACGCATCTGAATGGTCATGCCCGTTCAACGGACCGTCTCCGCCCGCCCGTTCCCCCCGGAGGGTCGCTCGATAGAGTGAATCCGTTCGGTGTGAGCCGCCCGCGAAACCGAACGCCATCGCCCCAGCCGATCGGGCACCGTCTCCTGGAGAACATGCCGGTCGAAGAGTACGTTTCCGGGTAGGAGCAGTGATCCGGATGCGTACGGGCAGTGAACCGACGACAGCACGCAGTGCCCTGCGGCTGCGCCTCGGGCTGAGTGTGTGGGGGCTGATCTGGGCGATCGTGGGCACCGCCGCGTTCTCGCTCGCCGGACGGCCCGGCTGGGCGATCGCCTGCGGTGTGCTGTGGCTGATCGTCACCGTCGACCTCACCATGATCGTGCGGCACATCCGCCAGGGTCCGCACTATCAGCCCGGCCGCGACGTACCGCCGTACCGGCCCCCGGAGCACCACCACCGTTAGGCCGGCGTCAGGCCGCCTTCACGAGTCGAAGCGGGCCGCTTCCAGGTACTCGGGGTTCGGGTCGAGTGCCGCCGCGAGGCGGAAGTGACGCTTGGCCGGGTCGGGCCGGCTCTGGCGCTGATAGGTGCGGGCGAGCGCGAAGTGCGCGAACGCGTTGTCCGGCTCGCGCTCCAGGACGATCGTGAACTCCAGTTCAGCAGGACGCAGCTGCGCGGCGGCGAAGAAGGCACGCGCGCGCAGCAGCCGGGCCGCCGTGTTCTCCGGGTGTACGGCGATGACTTCGTCGAGCAGCTTCACCGCACCCCGCGGGTCACCGGCCGCGAGCAGTTGCTCGGCGGCGCGGAAGTCGATGACATGCGTCTCCGGAGTACGTCCGCTGGAACCGCTGTTCTGGGGCACGGCTGATCCCTTCCCTTACTGCCACGGTTCAACGCGCCCGTCGAGGGGCGCTATTCCTGGGGCTGCTGTCGCGGCTCCCGCGCCCTGCGGACGAGCTCGCCCCATACATCCCGGACGCGCCGCCGCAGATCCTCCAGGGGTACATCGTTGTCGATCACGATGTCCGCGATCTCCAGGCGCTTCTCGCGGGTCACCTGGGCGGCCATCCGCGCACGGGCGTCCTGCTCGGTCATGCCGCGCAGGTGTACCAGCCGGTCGAGCTGGGTCTCGGGGCTCGCGTCGACGACGACCACGAGGTCGTACAGCGGGGCGAGTCCGTTCTCGGCGAGGAGCGGGACGTCATGGACCACGACCGCGTCCTCGGGGGCGGCCTCTTCGAGTTCGCGTGATCGCGCACCCACGAGGGGGTGCACGATCGCGTTCAGCACGGCGCGCCGCTCCGCGTCCGCGAACACGATGGAGCCGAGCCGGGGGCGGTCGAGGCCCCCGTCCGGGGCGAGCACGTCCTCGCCGAACGCGTCGACGACCGCCGCCAGCCCGGGAGTTCCGGGCGCGACGACCTCGCGCGCGATGCGATCCGCGTCGATCAGCACCGCACCGCACTCGACGAGCACCCGCGACACCTCGCTCTTGCCGGTGCCGATACCCCCGGTCAACCCCACCTTCAGCATGACCGGAAGCTTAGGCCCTGTGACCGCCGCACCGACATCGCGCCCGGCCCTGCTGTCAGAGCTCGCCCGTGTCAGCCAGTGCCGTGGTCAGCGGTTGCCGCTGTCAGCTCTCGCCCTCCCGCTCCGCCAGGAACTTCTCGAACTCGCGCCCGATCTCGTCCGCGGACGGGATGTCGGCGGGCTCGGCCAGCATGTTGCCGCGTGTCTCGGCGCCCGCGGCGGCGTCGTACTGGTGCTCAAGGCCCTGGACCAGCGAGACGAGCTCCTCGTCGCCCTCGCGGATCTGCCGGTCGATCTCGGTCTGCGTGCGGTACGCCTCCGTGCGCAGGGCGTGCGCGACGCCGGGCAGCACCAGGCCGGTCGCTCCGGTGATGGCCTCCAGGACGGTCAGCGCCGCATCCGGGTACGCGGAGCGGGCGATGTAGTGCGGCACGTGCGCGGCGACGCCCAGGACGTCGTGCCCGGCCTCCATGAGGCGGTACTCGACGAGGGACTCCGCGCTGCCGGGGACCTGCGCCTCCTCGAAGGGGCTGCGGTGGCCGGGGACGAGCTCGACGCGGTTGCCGTGCGGGGTGAGGCCCACGGGGCGGGTGTGCGGGACGCCCATGGGGATGCCGTGGAAGTTCACCGACAGGCGGACGCCGAGCCGCTCCACGATCTGCTGGACTGCTGCGGCGAAGCGCTCCCACTCGACGTCGGGCTCGGGGCCGGACAGCAGCAGGAAGGGCGCACCGGTGGCGTCCTGCACGAGCCGCACGTCCAGCGTGGGCTCCTCATAGCCCGCCCAGCGGTCGCGCTTGAACGTCAGCAGCGGGCGGCGGGCTCGGTAGTCCACCAGCCGGTCGTGGTCGAAGCGGGCCACGACCTGGTGGGGCAGCGAGTCGAGAAGCCGGTCGACAATCTGGTCGCCGGTCTCGCCCGCGTCGATGTATCCGTCGAAGTGGTAGAGCATGACAAGACCGGCCGACTCCTGGGCGAGCGCCATGTCGACGACTGCCAGGCCTTTCGGCTCCCATGCGTACAAACCCTGCGGATCAAGCACTGTGACCGCTCCTCCTCGTGTCCGTACTGCACAACGCAGGGCGGGGCGCGGGCATTCCCGCCCGCACCCTTCACGCCCTCGTCTCAGGGGCTTTTCATCCGTGCGGGGGACGGGCCCGCCTGTCGACGAGCCGCTCCTGGTCGTCGACCGTCAACTCACCGTCCTGGGCGCCCTTGTGGATGGCCTTGGCGAGCAACTCGGAAACATGGCTGTAGACATCGGCCTTGGCCGGAGCCAGGACCGTGCCCGGGGGAGAAGAAGCCAAGCCGAGTACGCCATGCGTTGGCGCACAACAGACTTAGGGCCCGCACCTCACTGGGTGCGGGCCCTAAGTCAGCGGTTACTGCCTAGCGGTGAGCGATCAGCTCTGGCCGCCGGCGAGCTTCTCGCGGAGCGCGGCCAGGGCCTCGTCCGACGCGAGGGCGCCGGAGTTGTCCGGACCCTCCGAGGAGTACGAACCACCGGACGCGGCCGGAGCGGCGGCCTCGCCACCCTCGGCAGCGGCCTGCGCGTCCGCCTCGCGGGACTTGATGACCTGCTGCTGGTGCTGCTCGAAGCGGGTCTGCGCCTCGGCGTACTGGTGCTCCCACGCCTCGCGCTGGGTCTCGTAGCCCTCGAGCCAGTCGTTGGTCTCGGGGTCGAAGCCCTCGGGGTAGATGTAGTTGCCCTGGTCGTCGTAGGACGCGGCCATGCCGTACAGGGTCGGGTCGAACTCGACCGTGGCCGGGTCGGCACCGAAGGCCTCGTTGGCCTGCTTCAGCGAGAGGCTGATGCGACGGCGCTCGAGGTCGATGTCGATGACCTTGACGAAGATCTCGTCGTTGACCTGGACGACCTGCTCCGGGATCTCCACGTGGCGCTCGGCCAGCTCGGAGATGTGGACCAGACCCTCGATGCCCTCGTCCACGCGGACGAACGCACCGAACGGAACCAGCTTCGTGACCTTGCCGGGCACGACCTGGCCGATCTGGTGCGTGCGGGCGAACTGCTGCCACGGGTCTTCCTGGGTCGCCTTCAGCGACAGGGAGACGCGCTCGCGGTCCATGTCGACGTCGAGGACCTCGACGGTGACCTCCTGGCCCACCTCGACGACCTCGGACGGGTGGTCGATGTGCTTCCAGGACAGCTCGGAGACGTGGACCAGACCATCGACGCCGCCCAGGTCCACGAAGGCACCGAAGTTGACGATCGAGGAGACCACACCGGAGCGGACCTGACCCTTCTGAAGGGTCGTGAGGAACGTCTGGCGGACCTCGGACTGGGTCTGCTCCAGCCAGGCGCGGCGGGACAGGACCACGTTGTTGCGGTTCTTGTCCAGCTCGATGATCTTCGCCTCGAGCTCCTTGCCGACGTACGGCTGGAGGTCGCGGACGCGGCGCATCTCGACCAGGGAGGCCGGGAGGAAGCCGCGGAGGCCGATGTCGAGGATGAGACCACCCTTGACGACCTCGATGACGGTACCGGTGACGATGCCGTCCTCTTCCTTGATCTTCTCGATGGTGCCCCACGCACGCTCGTACTGGGCGCGCTTCTTCGAGAGGATCAGGCGGCCTTCCTTGTCCTCCTTCTGGAGGACGAGGGCCTCGATCTCGTCGCCGACTGCAACGACCTCGTTCGGGTCGACGTCGTGCTTGATCGAGAGCTCGCGGCTCGGGATGACACCTTCGGTCTTGTAACCGATGTCGAGCAGGACCTCGTCCCGGTCGACCTTCACGATGACGCCGTCGACGATGTCGCCGTCGTTGAAGTACTTGATCGTCTCGTCGATCGCGGCGAGGAAGGCTTCCTCGTTACCGATGTCGTTGACCGCTACCTGCGGGGTGGTGGCGGTGGTCTCGGTGCTGCTCGTCATGTGGGAAAGGGCTCCGGTACGGACATTGAAGTCGTAGGCACTGCTCACGCCGGGAGCCCGTTATCGCTCTGCAGAAGCCGGACAGCCAAGGAAGCGCCACACCGGAAATCCGGTGGCGCCTCGACAACCGAGGGGACATACAACAGATGCGAGCGCAGCCTGCTCCGTCTGAGGCGCGCAAGCTCGCAGCGCAACTTGTAGCATACGGGGGCAGCCGGGCAGGGTCAACGCACGAAGACCCACACCCGGGGCGGATCGCCCCATTCCCGGCGCAGGAACACACACGGCGGCAACCGCATGCCGTGCACCGGACGGCGTTCCGAGCCCGTGCAGGCCCGGTACGCCCCTTCCGTGACACCACCGATACCGGTAGTAGGTACGGAAGAGTACGACGAGGGAGCCGATCATCCAAGAGCCCGATGACTTCGACCCCGAAGCGACCCGGCGTGCTGCGGGAGTCGCGGAAAGTTCCCGTGCCAACCGGGGCTGGTGGGACCGGAACGCGGACGACTACCAGGTCGAGCACGGCACCTTCCTCGGGGACGACCGTTTCGTGTGGGGCCCCGAGGGCCTCGACGAGGTGGAGGCGGAACTCCTGGGGCCGCCGGAGGACCTGAAGGGCAAGGACGTCCTGGAGATCGGCGCCGGCGCCGCCCAGTGCTCACGCTGGCTGGCGGCGCAGGGTGCCCGTCCGGTGGCGCTGGACCTCTCCCACCGCCAACTCCAGCACGCGCTGCGCATCGGCGGAACCTTTCCCCTGGTGCAGGCCGACGCGGGCGTCCTGCCCTTCGCGGACGCGTCCTTCGACCTGGCGTGCTCGGCGTACGGCGCGCTGCCGTTCGTCGCCGACCCCGTGCTGGTGCTGCGGGAGGTGCGCAGGGTGCTGCTTCCGGGCGGCCGCTTCGTCTTCTCGGTCACTCACCCGATCCGCTGGGCATTCCCCGACGAGCCGGGCCCCGAGGGGCTGAGCGTCTCCGCCTCGTACTTCGACCGCACGCCGTACGTCGAGCAGGACGAGCAGGGCCGTGCGGTGTACGTGGAGCACCACCGCACCCTCGGCGACCGGGTGCGGGACATCGCCGTGTCCGGTTTCCGCCTGGTCGACCTGGTCGAGCCGGAGTGGCCCGCCTGGAACACGTCCGAGTGGGGCGGCTGGTCCCCGCTGCGCGGGAACCTGATCCCGGGGACGGCCGTCTTCGTGTGCGAACGCGACTGAGCTGAACCGAGCAGCACGCGCGCGTGGAGGGCGGCTTTGACGGCCGTACGACACTTGGGGCGTGATCCGTTACAACGCCCTGGACGCGCTGCCCGTACGACGTGCCCTGCCCGAGCTGAGCGACGCCCTGGAGGGGCACGGCTGTGCCGTTCTGGTGGCGCCGCCCGGCACCGGGAAGACCACGCTCGTTCCGCTGGTGCTGGCCGGGCTGGTGGGTGACGGGCCCGCACGGCGTGTCGTCGTCGCCGAGCCGCGCCGTATCGCCGCCCGGGCGGCGGCACGGCGGATGGCATGGCTGCTCGGGGAGAAGGTCGGCGAGAGCGTCGGGTACAGCGTGCGCGGCGAGCGGGTGGTGGGGCGGCACGCGCGCGTGGAGGTCGTCACCACCGGCCTGCTGCTGCAGCGGTTGCAGCGGGACCAGGAGCTGGCGGACGTGGACGTCGTGGTGCTCGACGAGTGCCATGAGCGGCATCTGGACGCGGACACGGTCGCGGCGTTCCTGCTGGACGTACGGGCCGCGCTCCGCCCCGAGCTGCGTCTGGTGGCCGCGTCCGCCACGACCGACGCGCAGGGGTGGGCCCGGCTGCTGGGCGACGCGCCGGTGGTGGAGGCGGAGGGCGTCTCGCACCCGGTGGAGGTCGTGTGGGCCCCGCCGGTGCGTCCCGTGCGGCCGCCGCACGGCATGCGGGTGGACCCGGCGCTGCTGACGCACGTGGCGTCGGTGGTGCGGCGCGCGCTGATGGAGCGGGAGGGCGATGTCCTGTGCTTCCTGCCCGGGGTCGGGGAGATCGCGCGCCTGGCCGGGCAGTTGGGCGACCTGGACGGCGGAGCCGAGGTACTCCAGGTGCACGGGCGGGCGTCCGCGGCCGTGCAGGACGCCGTGCTGTCCCCCGGGGTGCGCCGCCGGGTGGTGCTGGCCACGTCCGTGGCCGAGTCATCGCTGACGGTTCCGGGCGTACGGGTCGTGGTGGACTCCGGGCTGGCGCGGGAGCCGCGGGTGGACCACGCGCGCGGGCTCAGCGCGCTGACGACCGTACGGGCCTCGCAGGCGGCCGGGAGCCAGCGGGCGGGGCGTGCCGGGCGGGAGGCTCCGGGCGCCGCGTACCGCTGCTGGGCGGAAGCCGAGAACGCACGTCTGCCGCGTTTCCCTGCGCCCGAGATCAAACTGGCCGACCTCACCGCGTTCGCCCTCCAGGCGGCCTGCTGGGGTGACCCGGAGGCTGCCGGGCTGGCATTGCTCGACCCGCCGCCGGGCGGGGCGATGGCGGCGGCGCGGGACGTCCTGTCGGGGATCGGGGCCGTGGACCCGGATGGGCGGGTCACGGAGCGTGGCGTGCGGATGTCCCGGCTCGGGCTGCACCCGCGGCTGGCGCGGGCGCTGCTGGACGCGGCGCCCGAGGTCGGCGCGGACCGGGCGGCCGAGGTCGTCGCTCTGCTCAGCGAGGAGGCGCCGCGCGAGTACGGCGACGATCTGGCCGCGGCCCTGCGGACGGCCCGGCGTGGCGGAGACGCCTACGCGGGGCGCTGGCGGGCCGAGACACGGCGTCTGCGGTCCGCTGCGGCGGACGTGCCCCGGGGGTCCGGACCCGCACCGGGTTTCCCGGCGCTCGCGGATGACGCCGCTGTCGGGCTCGTGGCGGCGTTCGCCTTTCCCGAGCGGGTGGCCAGGGCGCAGGGCGGGTCGTACGTGATGGTGTCCGGGACCCGGGCCGACGTCGGGGACGGCTCATCCCTGCGTGGCGTCCCGTGGCTGGCTGTCGCCGTCGCGGACCGGCCCGTCGGCGCAGGGCACGCGCGCGTACGGCTCGCCGCCGCGGTGGACGAGGGGGTGGCCCGGCGCGCGGCCGAGCCGCTGCGTGCCGTCGGCGAGGAGGTCCACTGGGCCGACGGGGACGTCGTCGCCCGGCGGGTGGAGCGGCTGGGGGCGGTGGAGTTGGCGGTGCGCCCTCTCAAGGACGCCGACCCCGGGCTCGTACGCCGGGCGCTGCTGGACGGGCTGCGGGAGGAGGGGTTCGGGCTGCTGCGGTGGTCCCAGGACACCGAGCGGCTGCGGCAGCGGCTCGCATTTCTGCGGCTGCACCTGGGCGAGCCGTGGCCCGATGTCTCCGACGACGCCCTCCACGCGCGCGTGGAGGAGTGGCTGGAGCCGGAGCTGAGCCGTGCCCGGCGTCGGGGCGATCTGGCGCGGGTCGATGCCGGGGAGGCGCTGGGCCGGTTGCTGCCGTGGGCCTCCGGCGATGCCGTTCGTCTCGACCAGCTCGCTCCGGAGCGGATCACCGTACCGAGTGGGTCCAGAATCCGGATCGACTACGCCGATCCCGAACGGCCCGTGCTGGCCGTGAAGTTGCAGGAGATGTTCGGGCTCCACGAGTCGCCCGCGCTTGCCGGTGTCCCGGTCCTCGTGCATCTCCTCTCCCCCGCCGGACGGCCCGCCGCGGTCACCGCCGATCTCGCGTCCTTCTGGAAAGAGGGCTACAAGGCCGTGCGGGCGGAGTTGCGCGGCCGGTACCCGAAGCATCCGTGGCCCGAGGACCCGGCGACCGCCGAGCCGACGCGGTACACGAACGCGCGGCTCAGGCGCTGACCGACTGCGGTGCCGCGGTCTCCGTGGGCTCGGGTTCCCCGGGCCCGCGGCCGCGGGCCTCCAGGTAGAGGGAGAGCGACAGCAGCAGGACGCCGAGGGCGAGGAAGCCCCACGGCAGGTACGAGGTCATCAGGAGCACCAGTGCCCGGTTGGACTCGACCAGGTCGACGGTCGACCTGATGTAGTCCTCGCGCATCTTCACGTGCCCGGCGAAGGCCGTCACCTTCGAGCGGCCCCCCAGGAGTGTGCCGCCGCGGAGTTCCTCCTTGTGGATCTCCTCGCCGTACACGGGAGCGCCGGTGAGGGGCTCGACCCAGAACTTGCGGACGGTGCTGTACCAGCGGGTCGTGCCGGTCCTGGCGACCGACTCCGGGGTGATGCCCTGCACGGGCATGGTCTTGGGGAAGGGCACCTTGGTCCAGGGGATGGTCTGCTCGAAGTAGTAGACCTCGATGCCGCGGAAGTCCTGGGTGCCCTTGTAGTGGATGGGTGCGGTGACGCGGGCCTGGGCGTCGAAGTACTCGTAGTCCCGTTTCTCCGTCAGGAACGGCCACTTGAACTCGATGCCCGTCCGTTTCACCGGGTCGCCGTCGACCATCTCACCCTTGACGTGCACGGGTTCCTGGGTGTGGGCGTCGAAGACGTAGCGCTCGGGGATCCTGGAGACCATCTCGCCGTCGGGGCCCTGGACGTAGGAGAGCCCGTCCCAGACGACGACGTCCCGGCCGGCCGTCTTCTCGATCTCCTCGGAGGCCTCCACGTTGCCTTTGAGGGTCTGCACGATGGTGACCTTGGGGACCTTCTTCGCCCGCATCGTGCCGTAGTCGAGGAGGGTCGCGTCCTTCGCCTCCAGGACCATGTCCTGGTACTGGTTGGCCGGGATCTTGGCCAGGCGCGGGAAGGCGTACCAGCGCACCAGCGGGGACAGCGCCGCGAAGAACACGGCGAGGGCGAGCAGTATCAGGCTGGACCTGCGGCGCATCTCGGCCTCCGTCCCGGGGAGTTACGGGTGTGCGGGCACCGTCGTCAGCAGTGGTTTCGGTGATGTCCCGCCCGCCGGTGAGCCCATCGCCGTGATCGCGAACACCAGGGCGAGCGCGAGGGCGAGACCGGTCGCGGCGGCGGCAAGAGCGCGCATGTGAGCCTCCCGGCGGACACGAACTGATACATCGTCAGTTCCGGCACGGTAGCAACGGCCGGGCGAGATGAGAACACGTCGCACAGACGGCGACGGCGCCCCTCCGTCATGGAGGAGCGCCGTGGCTGTCGTGACAGGGGTTACGCGGAGGGGCTGGGCGACGCCGACTCGGCCGCCGCGACCTTCAGCTCGACCGTGAGCGTCGCGCCGCCCGTGGTCGTGATGCGGAGCAGGAACGTGCCGGTCGTGTCGTCCGCGTACAGCTTCGGGAGCTTGAGCAGGCCGTCCTTGCCGGTGGTGAGGCCCTTGAGGGTGCGGACGGTCTTGCCGTCGGCGTCCTTGAAGTGCGGGCCCTTGTCGTTCTCGGTGGGGTCGTCCGCCGACTTGATGAGCGTGGCGGTGGCCGCGACACCGTCGGCGACCCCGCCCTTGTACGTGGCCTTCACCTCGACCTGCTCGGCGAACTCGCCGCCCGGGACGCAGGTCAGCGCGGTGTCGGTGGTGCGGGCAAGGGCGTCGGCCTGGCGCGCGGTGACGGTCGCCTTGTAGTCCAGGCCGGGCACCGCGCGGCCCACGACGGTGGCGCGGACCGTGAAGCTGCCGGTCTTCTCGCCGGCCTGCAGCGTGGGCGCGGTGGCCGTGCCGGCGCTGTCGGTGACGACCGTGGCGACGGTCTCGCCACCGGCGAATGTGGCGTCCGTGTCGCCGACGACGGTGAAGCGGACCCTGACCTTCGCCACGGCCTCGCCGGCCTTGGTCTCGGTGCGGACGGCGACCTTCTCGGCGAACGAGTCGCCGGCCGTGGCCGTGAGTGTCCCGGTGCCCGCGTTCTCCAGGTGGTCCACCGTGTCGGTGGGCGTGGGCGGCGTGCTGGGGGGTGTCGTGCTGGGCGGTGTGGTGCCAGGGGGTGTGGTGCCGGGAGGAGTGCTCGGCGGGGTGGGACTGCCGGAATCTCCGCCGCCCGTAGCCGGGTTGCCGGGCTTGGTGGGGTCCGTGGTGTCCTTCGGGGGCGTCGGCTTCTGGGTGCCCCTCGGCGACGGGCTGGGACTGACGCTCGACCCGGAGCTGCTCCCGTCGCTCGGGTTGCGTGGCAGCGTGCCCGTGCCGTCCGGGACCTCGTGGGTGCCCTTGCGGTAGTACTCCAGCCACGTCAGCACCGTGTTCAGGTAGTGCGTCGAGTTGTTGTAGCTGAGGATCGCGCGCCTGAGGTCCTTCTGGTCGGACAGGTCCCAGTTGAACCGGCACAGGTAGTTGCCGGCCGCGAGGGCCGCGTCGTAGATGTTGTTGGGGTCCTTGCGGCCGTCGCCGTTGCCGTCGCGGCCCGCCCACTCCCAGGTGGACGGGATGAACTGCATCGGGCCGACCGCGCGGTCGTACGTGCTGTCGCCGTCGTACGCGCCGTTGTCGGTGTCCCGGATGTTCGCGAACTGGCCGCCGTTGAGGACTGGACCGAGGATCTTCGAGTACGTCGTGCCGTCGGCGTCGACACGGCCGCCGCGGGCCTGACCCGACTCGACCTTGCCGATGGCGGCGAGGAGCTGCCAGGGCAGGTTGCAGCCCGGCTTGGACTCGCGCAGGGCCGACTCGGCCTTCTTGTAGGCGTCGAGGACGGTGGCGGGGATGCCGCGCTCGGCGTTGGCCGTGATGCCCGAGGTGTCGCCGCCCGCACCGGGCGTGGCCGTGGGGCTGTCGAGGGGCGGGAGATCCGTGTAGTAGCGCGAGTTGCCGGTCGCGGTGTCGTCGGCACCGGACGCGGTGTCGGGCGCCGACGAGTCCGTGGCCTGCCGTCTGCCGGCGCTGTCGGTGGTCACTCCCGGAGCCTGGGAGGCGGCCAGTGCCGCGACTGCGACAGCGGCAACCGTGGTGGTCGCCGCTCCCTTGCGCAGCCTTTTGCCGAATTGCGCCGACATCGAGTGAATCCCTCCCGCGGACGTTGGTCTTCGCGTTCCCTGTGGTGCCGTCTGTCAGGACTGTCGACGCGCCTCTTCGGTTGCCTCGTCATCGGTGTTCGACAGCGCCCCGGCAACGTGACCCAGGCGACCCTACGACAACTTCCGTCGCGGGGGCACCCGTTGGCGCCCGTTATTCACCGGTTGGCCATATCCGCTCCACCGGGATCGGGCGCCCTTGGGGCGGGCGGCACCCTGTCGCGCATACTGGCGGGCAGTGATCGCCGGCCGGGGAGTGCCGGGCCAACGCCAGTCGCAGGGGGACTACTTGCCCTTCACGCTCAGCCACGCGGCCGCCGTCCTGCCCGCCGTGCGTCTCGACGGGACCGGGCGCGGACCGCTGGTGCCCTCGTTGCTCGTCGCCGGTTCGCTCGCGCCCGACATGACCTATTACGCGGCGAGTGTGCTGCCCGGAGCGATGGAGTTCGGGGACTTCACCCACTCCCTCACGGGGGTGCTCACCTTCGACGTCCTCGTCACCTGGGCACTGGTGGGGGTGTGGCTGGTCCTGCGTGAACCGCTGGTGGCGCTGTTGCCCCGAGGGCGGCAGGGCCGGGTGGCGGCGCTGGTGGGGTGCGGGACGGGACGGACCGGACGGACGGGACACGGACGACTGCGCGGGCGGCCACGCCCGTCCGAGGTGGCGTGGTGGTACGTCTCGGCGGCTCTCGGTGCGCTGACGCATGTCGTCTGGGACGCGTTCACGCACCTCGACCGGTGGGGGACGCGGCTGTTGCCGGTGCTGGGCGAGGAGATCGCGGGGTCGCCGCTCTACTGGTACCTGCAGTACGGCGGCTCGGCCGTGGCCGCGGCCGTGATCGCGGTCTTCGTGGTCCTGGCCCTGCGCCGGCAGCCGGATCGGGCGCCCCTGGACGTGCCCGCGCTGTCCGTGGCGGACCGTTGGGTGGCCGGCGTCGTGATCGGGGGATGCACGCTGGCGGCCGCGGCACAGAGGGTGACCCGGTGGTGGGCGTACTGGGGGGCCACCGCCAAGCCGTACGAGGTGATCCCCACGCTGTGCTTCGGCGCCGGAGCGGGGCTCGCGCTCGGGCTGCTGCTGTACGGGGTCGGGGTCAGGGTGTGGCGCCCGGTGCCCGCGCCCTCGGACGATGCCGTCGTGGAGCGCGTGTCCCACTGATCGCGCGCTGTCTGATCACGCGCTGTCTGATCGCCCGCTGTTCCTGGCCGGTCCCGTGCTCAGGGCCGGGGGGTTGTTCGTGAGATCGCCGTGGCCGCCTGTTCGGCTGCGCGAGCGAGGTCGCGCGGGGAGCGCAAGCGGGTGACGTCTTCGGGGATACGGGGTGTGCTGGCGCCGGGCGCGGAGACGGGTGCCCGTCGGAGCAACGCCGATACGAGTACGCCGACGGTCGTTGCGGTACGGCGGCGAAGCGTGCGTATACCCATGCCCGCATCCTTGCGTCGCACGCCCGCCCGGGCGCCCTCTTGAGGGCCACGTGGGTGACGGTTCCCGGGACGTCGGATGGCTTCGGCCGGATGGCGTGGGAGCGAGCCGAGGGGCCCGGCACCCGGTGGTGCCGGGCCCTGGTCGCGCTGCCCGGTGTGCCGCGCGCGTCCCGCCCGAGGCGCAAGCGGCGCTTGGGTCGCTCAGTGCGCGGCGGACTCCCAGTCCGGGCCCGAGCCGACGGAGACGTCCAGCGGAGCCCTCAGGTGGACGGCGCCCGCCATCTCGCGGCGGACGAGTTCCTCGGCCTTGGCGCGCTCGCCGGGGGCGATCTCCAGGACGATTTCGTCGTGGACCTGGAGGAGCATGCGGGAGGCGAGACCCTCCTCGCGCAGCGCCCGGTCGACGTTCAGCATGGCGATCTTGACGATGTCGGCGGCCGTGCCCTGGATCGGGGCGTTCAGGGCCATGCGCTCGGCCGCCTCGCGGCGCTGGCGGTTGTCGCTGTTGAGGTCGGGCAGGTAGCGGCGGCGCCCGAACAGCGTCGCCGTGTATCCGGTCGCCCGGGCCTCGTCGACCGCCCTGCGCAGGTAGTCCCGTACGCCGCCGAAGCGCTCGAAGTAGGCGTCCATCAGGGCGCGGGCCTCGGCCGCCTCGATGTTCAGCTGCTGGGAGAGGCCGAACGCCGACAGCCCGTACGCCAGGCCGTACGACATCGCCTTGATCTTGCGGCGCATCTCGGCGTCCACCGCCGAGGGGTCGACGGCGAACACCTGCGCGGCCGCCGTGGTGTGCAGGTCCTCACCCGACGTGAACGCCTCGATCAGGCCCGCGTCCTCGGAGAGGTGGGCCATCACCCGCAGTTCGATCTGGCTGTAGTCCGCCGTCATCAGGGACTCGAAGCCGTCGCCGACCACGAAGCCGCGGCGGATGGCCCTTCCCTCGTCCGTGCGGACGGGGATGTTCTGGAGGTTCGGGTCCACGGACGACAGGCGGCCCGTGGCGGCGACCGTCTGGTTGAACGTGGTGTGGATGCGGCCGTCCGCCGCGATGGTCTTGATGAGGCCCTCGACCGTGACACGCAGCTTCGCCTGCTCGCGGTGGCGGAGCATGATGACCGGCAGTTCGTTGTCCGTCTGGGTGGCCAGCCAGGCCAGGGCGTCGGCGTCGGTCGTGTAGCCCGTCTTCGTGCGCTTGGTCTTGGGCAGGGCCAGCTCGCCGAAGAGGACCTCCTGGAGCTGCTTGGGCGAGCCCAGGTTGAACTCGTGCCCGGCCGCCGCGTGCGCCTCCTTCACGGCCTGCTGCACGGCGCCCGCGAACATCTGCTCCATGGCCTCCAGATGAGCCCTGTCCGCCGCGATGCCGTGCCGCTCCATGCGGGCCAGCAGCGCGGAGGTGGGGAGCTCGACGTCCCTCAGCAGCTCGGCCGCGCCGACCTCCTCCAGCCGTGTCCCGAACGCCTCCCCCAGGTCGAGGATCGTGCGGGCCTGCACCATCAGGGCCTCCGCCTCGGCGCCGTCGTCCGTGCCGAAGGCCAGCTGTCCGTCGGCCTCGGCCGCAGGGGCCAGCTCCCGGTGGAGGTACTCCAGCGACAGCGCGTCCAGGTCGAAGGAGCGGCGGCCCGGCTTGACCAGGTAGGCGGCGAGGGCGGTGTCCATCGTGACGCCCTCGACGGTCCAGCCGTGCTCGGCGAAGACCCGCATCGCGCCCTTGGCGCTGTGGAACACCTTGGGCTTGGCGGGGTCCGCCAGCCAGGCCGCCCACGCGTTCTCGTCGGCCTCGTCCAGCTGGGCCGGGTCGAACCACGCGGCCGCTCCCCCGGCCGCGGCCAGCGCGACCTCGGCCACCGCGCCCGCGCCGAGCGTCCACGAGTCGACCGTGGCCACCCCGAGGACCGCCTTGCCGTGCTCGGCGAGCCAGGGGGCGAGCTCGCCCGCGCCGAGCACCGTGCCGTCCAGCTCGACGCCGCCGTCGGTGACCGGGGTGACGTCGACCTCCTCGGCACCCGGGTCGACGGCCAGCAGCCGCTCACGCAGGGACGGGTTGCGGATCTCCAGGGTGTCCAGGACCATCGCGAGGGCCTTGCGGTCGTAAGGCGCGCGCTCCAGGTCGCCGACGGTCCCGGGCAGTTCGACGGTGCGCACCATCTCCGTGAGACGGCGGTTGAGCTTGACCGCCTCCAGGTGGTCGCGGAGGTTCTGCCCGGCCTTGCCCTTGACCTCCTCGACGCGCTCGACCAGCTCCGCGAACGAACCGAACTGGTTGATCCACTTCGCGGCGGTCTTCTCGCCGACGCCGGGAATGCCCGGCAGGTTGTCCGACGGGTCGCCGCGCAGCGCCGCGAAGTCGGGGTACTGCGCCGGCGTCAGCCCGTACTTCTCGATGACCTTCTCCGGGGTGAACCGGGTGAGCTCGGAGACGCCCTTCGTCGGGTACAGCACCGTCGTGTTCTCGGTGACCAGCTGGAAGGAGTCGCGGTCGCCGGTGACGATGAGGACCTCGAAGCCCTCGGCCTCGGCCTGGGTGGCGAGCGTCGCGATGACGTCGTCCGCCTCGAAGCCGTCGACCGCGAAGCGCTGGGCGTGCATCGTGTCGAGCAGCTCGCCGATCAACTCGACCTGGCCCTTGAACTCGTCGGGGGTCTTCGAACGGTTCGCCTTGTACTCCGTGAACTCCTCGGAGCGCCAGGTCTTGCGGGACACGTCGAACGCCACCGCGAAGTGCGTGGGCGCCTCGTCGCGCAGCGTGTTGGCCAGCATCGACGCGAAGCCGTAGATCGCGTTCGTCGGCTGGCCCGTCGCGGTCGTGAAATTCTCCGCGGGCAGCGCGAAGAACGCGCGGTACGCCAGTGAGTGCCCGTCCATGAGCATGAGCCGGGGACGGCCGCCGCCAGGGGTCTTCTCGGTCTTCTTCGATGCTGTTTCTGCCACGCCCCCGATCCTGCCACGACCCACTGACACTCGGCCCCGGCCGGCGTGGGCGGGCACCTCAGCCCGCGATCACCACCGGCCGGATCCCCCGATGCGTCGACCTCGGCACGGTGGGCGGTCGCCACGCCACGGAGAGTTGCCGGGCGAGGTCGGCGGTCCGGCCTCCGCGGCCGACAGCCCCCCTTCCGCCCTCCGGTGATCGCTGTCACTGACACGTGCGAGGATCGGAGACGTACTTCACCTCGTAGTCGTAAACCGTGCTTCACCTCGCAGTCGAAGTCGAAGGAGAGCGTGCGATGGCAACCAAGCCGCCGAAGGGCGATCCGGTCCAGGACGCGCCACAGGTCGCCGGACCGAAGCACTCGGCCGCCGGGCTGCCCGCCGTCGGGCACTCGCTGCGGATCGCCCAGCAGCAGATGGGCGTCAAGCGCACCGCGCTCACCCTGCTCCGCGTCAACCAGAAGGACGGCTTCGACTGCCCCGGCTGCGCCTGGCCCGAGCCCGAGCACCGGCACACGGCGGAGTTCTGCGAGAACGGGGCGAAGGCGGTCGCCGAGGAGGCCACCCTGCGCCGGGTCACCCCGGAGTTCTTCGCCGCCCACACCGTGGCCGACCTCGCCACCCGCAGCGGCTACTGGCTGGGCCAGCAGGGCCGCCTCACGCACCCCATGTACCTCCCCGAAGGGGGCGAGCACTACGAACCGGTGTCCTGGGACCGGGCCTTCGACATCGTCGCGGAGGAACTGAAGGCCCTGCAGAGCCCCGACGAGGCGCTCTTCTACACCTCGGGACGCACGAGCAACGAGGCCGCGTTCCTCTACCAGCTGTTCGCCCGCGAGTTCGGCACGAACAACCTGCCGGACTGCTCCAACATGTGCCACGAGTCGTCGGGGTCGGCGCTCTCGGAAACCCTCGGCGTCGGCAAGGGCAGCGTCCTGCTCGACGACCTCTACCAGGCGGACCTGATCATCGTGGCCGGGCAGAACCCGGGCACCAACCACCCGCGCATGCTCTCCGCCCTGGAGAAGGCGAAGGCGAACGGCGCGCGGATCATCACGGTGAACCCGCTGCCCGAAGCGGGCATGGAGCGCTTCAAGAACCCGCAGACCCCGCAGGGCATGCTCAAGGGTGCCGCTCTCACCGACCTGTTCCTCCAGATCCGCATCGGCGGCGACCAGGCCCTGTTCCGCCTCCTCAACAAGCTGATCCTGGCGACGGACGGCGCGGTCGACGAGGAGTTCGTCCGCGAACACACGTACGGGTACGAGGAGTTCGCCGAGGCCGCGCGGGCCGCCGACTGGGACGAGACGCTCACCGCGACCGGTCTCACCCAGGAGGAGATCAACGAAGCCCTCGGCATGATCCTCGCCTCGCAGCGCACCATCGTCTGCTGGGCCATGGGCCTCACCCAGCACAAGCACTCCGTGCCGACCATCCGCGAGGTGGTCAACTTCCTGCTGCTGCGCGGCAACATCGGCCGCCCGGGCGCGGGCGTGTGCCCGGTGCGCGGCCACTCGAACGTGCAGGGCGACCGCACGATGGGCATCTTCGAACGCCCCGCCCCGGCCTTCCTGGACGCCCTGGAGAAGGAGTTCGGCTTCGCGCCGCCCCGGGAGCACGGCTACGACGTCGTCCGGGCCATCCGGGCCATGCGCGACGACAAGGCGAAGGTCTTCTTCGCGATGGGCGGCAACTTCGTGTCCGCGTCACCCGACACCGAGGTGACGGAGGCGGCCATGCGCCGCGCCCGCCTGACGGTGCACGTGTCGACGAAGCTGAACCGCTCGCACGCCGTCACGGGCGCGCGTGCACTCGTCCTCCCCACGCTCGGCCGTACCGAGCGGGACCTCCAGGGCAGCGGCGAGCAGTTCGTGACCGTCGAGGACTCCATGGGCATGGTGCACGCCTCGCGCGGCCGGCTGGAGCCCGCGAGCGAACACCTGCTGTCCGAGACGGCCATCGTGTGCCGTCTGGCCCGCCGTGTGCTCGGCGAGGACAGCCGCACACCGTGGGAGGAGTTCGAGAAGGACTACGCGACGATCCGTGACCGCATCGCGCGCGTGGTCCCCGGCTTCGACGACTTCAACGCGCGCGTGGCCCGTCCCGAGGGCTTCGCTCTCCCCCACGCCCCCCGTGACGAGCGCCGCTTCCCCACCGCCACCGGCAAGGCGAACTTCACTGCGGCACCGGTCGAGTATCCGGAACTTCCCGCGGGCCGCCTCCTGCTCCAGACGCTGCGCTCGCACGACCAGTACAACACCACGATCTACGGCCTGGACGACCGTTACCGGGGCATCAGGAACGGCCGCCGGGTCGTACTGGTCAACCCCGAGGACGCCGCCGAGTTGCAGGTCGCCGACGGCAGTTACGTCGACCTGGTCGGCGAGTGGAAGGACGGCGTGGAGCGCCGGGCGCCCGGCTTCCGCGTCGTGCACTACCCCACAGCCCGGGGCTGCGCGGCCGCGTACTACCCGGAGACGAACGTCCTCGTGCCGCTGGACGCCACCGCGGACACCAGCAACACCCCGGCCAGCAAGTCCGTCGTGGTCCGTCTGGAACAATCGGGAACCGACTGAGCGTTCGCTCAGTCACGGGTGGACGTTCGGCCCGGAGCCGAACGCCCACGACGAGATCCCTGACGAAACGGAGCCAGGATCCATGGGCGAGCAGCGCCACGTGAAGTTCCCTCAGGAAGTCATCGACGAGTACGCGGCGATCGGCGTCGACCTGGTCGCGATGTTCTCGGCAGGGCACCTGGGGACCCGCATGGGCGTGCAGATCGTGGAGGCCTCTCCCGAGCGCGTCGTCGGCACTATGCCCGTGGAGGGCAACACCCAGCCGTACGGGCTGCTGCACGGCGGCGCGTCCGCCGTGCTCGCCGAGACCCTGGGCTCGGTCGGCGCCATGCTGCACGCGGGCAGCTCGAAGATAGCCGTGGGCGTCGACCTGAACTGCACACACCACCGCGGCGTCCGGTCCGGGCTCGTGACCGGCGTGGCCACACCCCTGCACCGGGGACGCTCGACGGCGACGTACGAGATCGTCATCAGTGACGAGCAGGGCAAGCGGGTGTGCAGCGCCCGCCTGACGTGCATGCTGCGGGACGTGAACCCGAGCGACGCCGCCCAGTACGTCCCCCCGACGGGCTGACCCGCCCGCGCACGCACCGCCGTTGATCCCGGGAACTCGGGCTGACACCGCTGACCGCCGTGTCAGCCACCGGAAGCGGAGAGTCCGCCACACGCGGCGCGCACGGAACCGCCACGGCCGCACATCCGCGCCGAATGAGCGAAGTGTCGGAAAAGGCCGGACCCCTTTCCTGGCTGTAACTCTGCGTAATAAATCGGCAATACACGTCACCGAATTCAGCCCCGGCGAACCCGTGCACACGACTCCACTCAGGCCTTTCAGGTAGCCCGCAGCAACATTTTCGAGACATCACCAAAACACCCGAACACTCCTGAGAGGACCCCGGCAAACGCTGCGGGTTCTCACTATGCGGACTGGGCGAATCGGCCCGAATTCCTCTGATCCACCCAGCGAGTACCGCTCTGCATTACGTCGTGTCATAACAAGAGCGTCACAGCCTCGGTCAGACCCTCCTCCACGTTCCCCGCACACGCTTAGAGTCACGCCCAGTCACCGCGCCGACGGATTCGAAGGAACTTCGGTCCAGCGCTCGACTCGGCGGGCTCCAGGGGGAGCCTCCGTGCCAGGGAAAGGACCAGATTCGTGCGTCAACGTTCGCTCATAGCCATCACCGCCGCGCTTGCGGCGGGATCGCTCACCCTCACCGCCTGTGGGTCGCGCGACGACAGCGGCAGCGGTGGCGGCGGCGACAAGACGACCGTTGTGCTCGGCGTCGACGCCCCGCTCACGGGTGACCTGTCCGCTCTGGGCCTCGGCATCCGCAACTCCGCCGACCTGGCCGTGAAGATGGCCAACAAGGAGGAGTACGTCAAGGGCGTCGAGTTCAAGCTGGAGCCCCTCGACGACCAGGCGCAGCCGTCCGTCGGCCAGGCCAACGCCCAGAAGTTCATCAGCAACAAGGACCTCCTCGGCGTCGTCGGCCCGCTGAACTCCAGCGTCTCGCAGTCGATGCAGAAGCCGTTCAACGACGCCGGACTCACCCAGGTCTCCCCGGCCAACACCGGCACCGAGCTCACCCAGGGCGACGGCTGGAAGACCGGAGACTCGGTCCGCCAGTTCAAGACCTTCTTCCGCACCGCCACCACCGACGAGGTCCAGGGCGCCTTCGCCGCCGAATACCTCTTCCAGAAGGCCGGCATCAAGAAGACCTACCTGATCAGCGACCAGAAGACCTACGGCGCCGGCCTCGCCGCCTCCTTCAAGGCGAACTACACCAAGCTCGGCGGCGAGATCGTCGGCACCGACAACATCAACCCCGACGACCGTGACTTCAACGCCGTCGTGGCCAAGATCAAGAAGACCGGTGCCGAAGCGCTCTACTACGGCGGCGAGTACCCCGCCGCCGCTCCGCTGAGCCAGCAGCTCAAGGACAGCGGCCAGAGCATCCCGCTGATGGGCGGCGACGGCATCTACTCCGCCGAGTTCCCGAAGCTGAACAAGAAGGCCGCCGGCGACCTCGCCACCTCCGTCGGCAAGCCGGTCGAGCAGCTCGACTCCGCCAAGGAGTTCATCAAGAACTACGAGGCGGGCGGCTACAAGGACGACTACGAGGCCTACGGCGGCCTCACCTACGACGCGACCTGGTCCATCATCGAGGCCGTCAAGCTGGCGGTCGAAGGCAACGACGGCAAGCTCCCGTCCGACGGCCGCAAGGCAGTCCTCGACGCCATGGCGAAGGTCAAGTTCGACGGCGTCACCGGCACCGTCTCCTTCGACGAGTTCGGCGACACCACGAACACCCTGATGACCGCATACAAGATCAAGAACGACGCCTGGGCGCCCGAGTTCAGCGGCTCGCCCAAGTTGGGCTGAGCAGGGGACAAATAGACAGCACCTCCCCCATCCCGCATTGATCCAGGCCGCGCGGGAGCGCCCACCAGCGCTCCCGCGCGGCGCCATATCCGAAAATCCCACGGAGGCCCTGCGGTGAACGAACTGCCGCAACAGCTGGCCAATGGACTCATCCTCGGCGCGATGTACGGTCTCATCGCGATCGGCTACACGATGGTCTACGGCATTGTCCAGCTCATCAACTTCGCCCACGGCGAGATCTTCATGGTCGGGGGCTTCGGGGCCCTCACCGTCTACCTGTGGATGCCCGACGGCTTCGCCCTCGGCGCCGCAGTCCCCCTCATGATCCTCGGCGGCATCGTCGTCTCCGTCGCAGTCGCCACCGCCGCCGAGCGCTTCGCCTACCGGCCACTGCGCGGCGCACCACGACTGGCCCCCCTGATCACCGCAATCGGCCTCTCCATCGTCCTCCAGCAGATCGTGTGGATGTGGTACCCCGACGCGAAGAAGGACCACCCCTTCCCGCAGTTCGAAGGCGGTCCGATCGACATCTTCGGCGCCAGCATCCAGCGCGGTGACCTCTTCGTCCTCATCGCCGCCCCGCTGTGCATGTTCGCCCTCGGCCTCTTCGTCACCAAGACCCGCTCGGGCCGCGGCATGCAGGCCACCGCCCAGGACCCCGACACCGCGAAGCTGATGGGTGTCAACACCGACCGCATCATCGTCATGGCCTTCGCCATCGGCGCCGCGTTCGCCGCCATCGCCGCCGTCGCCTACGGCCTCAAGAACGGCCAGGTCGGCTTCCGCATGGGCTTCCTGATGGGCCTCAAAGCCTTCACCGCCGCCGTACTCGGCGGCATCGGCAACATCTACGGCGCCATGCTCGGCGGCATCGTCCTCGGTGTCGCCGAATCCCTTGCCACCGGCTACATAGGCGACATCCCCGGGATGGACCTCTTCGGCGGCGGCGCCTGGAAGGACGTCTGGGCGTTCGCCCTGCTCATCCTCGTTCTGCTGTTCCGACCACAGGGCCTGCTCGGCGAACGCGTCGCGGATCGGGCGTGATACCCATGACCACCAAAACCACCAACGCCACGGCCACGGACACCACGAAGTCCGCCGCCACCGCACCGACCCCCATCATCCCGATGCCGCCCGCCGCCGCACGCGCCGCAGCGGTGACCGGCTCCGTCGTCGCCCTCGTCGGCACCTTCCTCGCCTGGACCTGGACCGAGGAATTCCCCGGCAACCTCACCGTCACCGGCTACCCCGGCGGCCTACAGGTCCTCACCCTCATCTCCGGCGCGCTGACCGCACTGTTCGCGCTCTCCGGTTACGGAATCCGAGGCCTGGGCTGGCTCACCCCCGGCGGCACCAACAGCCCCACCCGCCTCCTCGCACTCGGCGTCCTCGGCACCACCGGCTACGCCATGGGCGCGATCTCCTCCGAACTCGGCGGCCTCGTCAACCTCGAACCCGGCGCCTGGGTCTCCGGCATCGGAGCCCTCCTCGCCGTGATCGGCGCCCTCGGCCTCCCGGCCGACCAGGGCTACGACCGCGACGAATCCCCCAACCTGTGGGGCCGGATCCGCCACTCGCTCAGCGCCCCCGAACCCGGCCGCGCCAAGGAACTCCCCTCCTGGGCAGAGATCCTGATCATCGCCGCCGGCTTCGGAATCGGACTGTACGTCTTCTCCTACGGCATCAGCACCGAGTACTCCGAGCTGTTCATCGGCTTCCTGATCACCGCCGGATTCGGCTTCACCGCCATCATGCGCGCCGGACTCATCAAGCAGCTCTCGACGCTCACCGCCAAACACCGCAACGTCACCATGGCCGCCGCCTTCGTCGCGGCCATCTGCTTCCCCTTCACCCAGAGCAACGACCAGTACGCCCTCATCGGCGCCAACATCCTGATCTTCGCCACAGTCGCCCTGGGCCTCAACGTCGTCGTCGGCCTCGCAGGCCTCCTCGACCTCGGATACGTCGCCTTCCTCGGCGTCGGCGCCTACGCCGCCGCCCTGGTCTCCGGCTCACCCCAGTCCACCATCGGCGTCCAGTTCCCGTTCTGGGCAGCCGTCCTCACCGGCGCCGCCGCCTCCCTGATCTTCGGCGTCGTGATCGGAGCCCCGACCCTCCGACTGCGCGGCGACTACCTCGCCATCGTGACCCTCGGGTTCGGTGAGATCTTCCGCATCACCATGAACAACCTCAACGGGAACAGCGGACCCGACGTCACCAACGGCTCCAACGGCATCCCCAACATCCCGGACCTGGAACTCTTCGGCTTCAACCTCGGACTGCCCCACAACGTCCTGGGCACCGAACTCACCCGATCCGGCAACTACTACCTCCTGATGCTGCTGTTCACAGCCATCGTCGTGCTGGTCTTCCGCCGCTCCGCGGAGTCCCGCATCGGCCGGGCCTGGGTCGCCATCCGCGAGGACGAGACCGCCGCCACCGCCATGGGCATCAACGGCTTCCGCCTCAAGCTCCTCGCCTTCGCACTCGGCGCCGCCCTCGCCGGCCTCGCCGGCACCGTCCAGGCCCACGTCTCCTACAGCATCACCCCCGAGCAGTACCAGTTCGCCGGCTCCGTACCGCCCAACTCGGCCTTCCTCCTCGCCGCCGTCATCCTCGGCGGCATGGGAACCATCAGCGGCCCCCTCATCGGCGCCGCACTCCTCTACCTCATCCCGGCCAAGCTCCAGTTCATGCAGGAATACCAGCTCCTGCTCTTCGGCTTCGCGCTGATGCTCCTCATGCGCTTCCGGCCCGAAGGCCTCGTCGCCGACCGCAGGAAGCAGCTCGAATTCCACGAGACCGGACAGCTCGACGTACCCGAGGACAAGCCATTGCCCGAAGGCGCGACCGGCGTCGCCAAGGCAGGGGCGTGACCGCCATGACAACCACCACGACCACCACAACCACGGTGCTCGACGCCAGCGGCGTCACCATGCGCTTCGGCGGACTCACCGCCGTACGCAGCGTCGACCTCACCGTGGGCAGCGGCGAGATCGTCGGACTCATCGGCCCCAACGGCGCCGGAAAGACGACCTTCTTCAACTGCCTGACCGGCCTGTACATCCCGACCGAGGGCACCGTCACCTACAAAGGCACCGTCCTCCCGCCCAAACCCCACCTGGTCACCCAGGCAGGCATCGCCCGCACCTTCCAGAACATCCGGCTCTTCGCCAACATGACCGTTCTGGAAAACGTGCTCGTCGGCCGCCACACACGGACCAAAGAAGGACTCTGGTCAGCCCTCCTGCGCCTCCCCGGCTTCAAAAAAGCCGAAGAGGAATCACGCGACCGAGCCATGGAACTCCTCGAGTTCACCGGACTCGCCGCCAAGGCCGACCACCTCGCCCGCAACCTCCCCTACGGCGAACAGCGCAAGCTGGAAATCGCCCGCGCCCTCGCGAGCGAACCCGGCCTCCTCCTCCTCGACGAACCCACCGCCGGCATGAACCCGCAGGAGACACGGGCCACCGAGGAACTCGTCTTCGCCATCCGCGACAAGGGCATCGCCGTCCTCGTCATCGAGCACGACATCCGGTTCATCATGAACCTCTGCGACCGGGTCGCCGTGCTCGTCCAGGGCGAAAAACTCGTCGAAGGCCCCGCCGAAGTCGTCCAGGCCGACGAACGCGTCATCGCCGCCTACCTCGGCACACCCTTCGAGGGCGCCCCCGGCAAGGAGGAGCTCGCCGAGGTCGAGGCCGCGGAGGCCGAGGCGCACAGCACCACAGAAGGGGACGCCAAGTGACCGCACTGCTAGAGGTCGAGGACCTCAGGGTCGCCTACGGCAAGATCGAAGCCGTCAAAGGCATCTCGTTCAAGGTCGAGGCCGGCGAAGTCGTCACCCTCATCGGCACCAACGGCGCCGGAAAGACCACCACCCTGCGGACCCTCTCCGGTCTGCTCCAGCCGCTCGGCGGCCAGATCAAGTTCGACGGCAAGTCACTGCGCAAGATCCCCGCCCACAAGATCGTCTCGCTGGGGCTGGCCCACTCCCCCGAAGGCCGGCACATCTTCCCCCGCATGACGATCGAGGACAACCTCCGGCTCGGCGCCTACCTCCGCAACGACAAAGAAGGCATCGAAAAGGACATACAGCGCGCCTACGACCTGTTCCCCATCCTCGGAGAACGCAGGAAACAGGCCGCAGGCACCCTCTCCGGCGGCGAACAGCAGATGCTCGCCATGGGACGAGCACTCATGTCCCAGCCCAAACTGCTCATGCTCGACGAACCCTCCATGGGCCTCTCCCCGATCATGATGCAGAAGATCATGGCAACCATCCAGGAGCTCAAGGCCCAGGGCACCACCATCCTGCTCATCGAGCAGAACGCCCAGGCCGCCCTCTCCCTGGCCGATCAAGGCCACGTCATGGAAGTCGGCAAGATCGTCCTCTCGGGCACGGGCCAGGACCTGCTCCACGACGAATCGGTCCGCAAGGCCTACCTCGGCGAGGACTGAACCCCTTCCGCCACACGACTGAGGCCCGCGCCCCCGGAGAAGGGGGCGCGGGCCCGCGTCGTACGTGACGCACGCGAATTGCGTGACATACGTGACATCCGTGACCCGAGGGTCAGCCCTTGGCGGCCTTCTTCTCCTCCGCATCCAGAATGACCGCCTCCGCAACCTGCTGCATGGACATACGGCGATCCATGGACGTCTTCTGAATCCACCGGAACGCCGCCGGCTCCGACAGGCCGTACTCGGTCTGAAGCACCGACTTCGCCCGGTCCACCAGCTTCCGCGTCTCCAGACGCTGCGTGAGATCAGCGACCTCGTTCTCCAACTGCCGCAGCTCGTTGAAACGCGACACCGCCATCTCGATGGCCGGAACGACATCACTCTTACTGAACGGCTTCACCAGGTACGCCATGGCACCGGCATCCCGGGCACGCTCCACCAGGTCACGCTGCGAAAACGCGGTGAGCATCAGGACCGGCGCTATGGACTCCTCGGCGATCTTCTCAGCCGCCGAGATACCGTCGAGCTTCGGCATCTTCACATCGAGGATCACGAGGTCGGGCCGGTGCTCCCGGGCGAGCTCGACGGCCTGCTCGCCGTCGCCCGCCTCACCGACGACGGTGTAGCCCTCCTCTTCGAGCATCTCCTTGAGGTCGAGGCGGATCAGCGCCTCGTCCTCGGCGATGACGACACGGGTCGTCAGCGGAGGCACGTGCGACTTGTCGTCGTCTTCGACTGTCTGGGGCGACTCGGGGGCGGTCACGTGGGCTCCTTGTTGCAGGGCAGGGGTACTGCTGACAAGAGCGTACCTAGCTGCGGTAAAGTGGTGACACAGCGGGAGACTGCTGACCTTCGTTTTGAAGGGGCCCCGGTAGCCCAGCGGTAGAGGCCATGGATTCAAAACCCATACAGCGTCGGTTCGAATCCGACTCGGGGCACTTTTCCTTGGATTCCAAGGTCGCCATTGGAAAGCGGATGTCCACGTTCTCGTGAACATCCGCTTTTTGCTGCACGCGCTCACGATCGGTCGCACAGAGTGTCCGCATGTACGACATGGACACACGCAAACGAGCACTCGCTCTCGTCACGCAAGGACGCAGCCTGAACTCAGTGAGCAAGGAGACCGGCATCTCACGGGCCGCGATCCGCTCCTGGCTAGTACGCATCGAACCGCTCATGAACACGGGCCTCCCATGCCCCCGGTGCCGGGATGCCCCCGGCCCGCCCGAAGAGCCGGCCGCGTACGCCTACCTGCTGGGCCTCTACCTCAGTGACGGCTGCATCAGCCCCAATCGAAAGGGCGTGTACATCCTCCGTATCGCGTGTGCCGACGCCTGGCCCGGCCTCATCGACGCATGCGAGGCAGCCATCCTCTCGGCGCGTCCCGACAACAGCGTGTGCCGCGTCCAGGCACAAGGCCACGTCTCTGTCGGTTGCTCAAGCAAGCACTGGCCTTGCCTTTTCCCTCAACACGGCCCCGGCAAGAAACACGAGCGCACCATCGCCCTCGAACCCTGGCAGCAGGAGATCGTCGGCGCCCACCCGTGGGGAGTTCATCCGGGGCCTCATCCACTCCGACGGCTGTCGCATCACCAACTGGACCACCCGTCTCGTGGCCGGTGAGCCGAAGCGCTACGAATACCCGCGGTACTTCTTCACCAACAAGTCGGACGACATCCGGAGGCTCTTCACCGAGGCTCTCGACGGGGTCGGCGTCGAGTGGACCGTCCTCGCTCGCGGCAGTGATCCGTTCAACGTCTCGATCGCCCGCAAAGCCTCCGTCGCCCTCATGGACGCCTACGTAGGCCCCAAGTACTGACCCCTGACCCCAGCCCGCCCTACTTCGGACTGTCGTCCTCCCCGATGTGGTGCACCCGCACCATGTTCGTCGTCCCGGAGACCTCCGGAGGCGAGCCCGCCGTGATGATCACGGTGTCGCCCTTCTTGCAGCGGCCGTACTTCAGGAGCAGCTCGTCGACCTGGTCGACCATGGCGTCGGTCGAGTCGACGTAGGGGCCGAGGAAGGTGTCCACACCCCAGGTGAGGGTGAGCTGGGAGCGGGTGGCCGGGTCCGGAGTGAAGGCGAGCAGTGGGATCGGGGAACGGTAGCGGGAGAGGCGGCGGACCGTGTCGCCGGACTGTGTGAACGCGACGAGGAACTTCGCGCCGAGGAAGTCGCCCATCTCGGCGGCAGCGCGGGCCATGGCGCCGCCGTGGGTGCGGGGCTTGTTGTGTTCGGTCAGGGGCGGCAGGCCCTTGGCGAGGATGTCCTCCTCGGCCGCCTCGACGATGCGGGACATGGTCCTGACCGTTGCGATGGCGTGGTTGCCGACGCTGGTTTCGCCGGAGAGCATCACCGCGTCCGTGCCGTCGATCACGGCGTTCGCCACATCGGACGCCTCGGCCCTGGTCGGGCGGGAGTTGTCGATCATTGAGTCGAGCATCTGTGTCGCGACTATCACGGGCTTGGCGTTGCGCCTGGCGAGCTTGATCGCGCGCTTCTGGACGATCGGGACCTGTTCGAGGGGCATCTCGACGCCAAGGTCGCCTCGGGCGACCATGATGCCGTCGAAAGCGAGGACGATGTTCTCGATGTTGTCCACGGCCTGTGGTTTTTCGATCTTGGCGATGACGGGGAGGCGCCGGCCCTCCTCGTCCATGATGCGGTGGACGTCCTCGATGTCGCGTCCGCTGCGGACGAAGGACAGGGCGATGATGTCGCAGCCGGCGCGCAGGGCCCAGCGG
>NZ_VMNX01000006.1 GCF_009377235.1 Streptomyces acidicola | reverse complement strand
CCTCTAGGACGCGAACAACCGCACAGGCCACCCCGCATGAACCTCCGCACTGATCTCCAGCAAGGGGGCCGACCCCGCAGGCAAGGCATCAAGCCCTTCGTCGAGGACCCTCCGCCCCGCCTCCACCGCCCGCCGCACCACCAGGTCCATCTCGGGCGCCAACCGAGCCAACACCCCCGTCGCATCGAACGGATCAAGGCTCAGCAACCGCACCGTCGCGGTGGCCGGCCCACTCACGCACTCGTACACGGAGCAGTACGCCGCGTCCTCCGCTCCCAGCCCCGCGGCCCGCGCCGCCAGCCCGAGCACCACCGGCTGATGCGCCCCCTTCGGAAACTCGCGTGCCAGCGCATCGAGTTCCCCGGAGGGCCACGTGGCCCGAGCCGCCCGCATCAGCTGCCGCCCCAGCTTCCGCGCGGCGACCCGCAGAGCGGCAGACGGCGTACGGGCATCCGCGGCGCCGTCCAGCTCCACGGGATCGGCCCCGAGCGCGGCCGCCGCGGCAAGCCCCGCCGACACCAGCCCGGCGGTGTGCAGCCGTCCCCGGCAGAACTCCTCCAGCTGCGCCGCCCCGGTGATCCGCCCGGCCTTCACGGCCGCCTCGGCACCGCCGGAGTGCGCGTGGCCCCCGGCGGGAAAGCGGCCGTCGGCCAGGACAAGTAGTGCCGCCCGTGTCATCGACGCCTCGCTCAGAAGAGGAAGTACCGCTGGGCCATGGGCAGTTCGGCGGCGGGAGCGGCCTCCACCAGCTCCCCGTCGATGTGCACGGCGAAGCTGTCGGGGTCCACACGCACCTCGGGCCGCGCGTCGTTCTCCCGCATGTCGGCCTTGGTGACCCCGCGCGTCGACTCGATCGCGACGAACCGCTTCCCGAGGGAGAGCCGCTCCGGCAGCCCGTCCTCGATGGCGAGCGGTGCCACGAAGTTGAACGAGTTGGCGGCGGGCGCCCGCCCGATCGCCCCGTACATCGGTCGCGGAAGGACCGGTTGCGGCGTGGGGATCGAGGCGTTCGCGTCGCCCATCTGCGCGTACGCGATCTGGCCGCCCTTGATGACGAGATGCGGCTTGACCCCGAAGAACGCGGGCTCCCACAGCACCAGGTCGGCGAGCTTGCCGGTCTCGACGGAGCCGATCTCGCGGGCGAGTCCCTGCGCGAGCGCGGGGTTGATCGTGTACTTGGCGACATAGCGACGCACACGACGGTTGTCCGCACGCCCGTCACCGGGTAGCGCGCCCCGCCGCCCCTTCATCACATGGGCGGTCTGCCAGGTCCGCAGAATCACCTCACCGACGCGTCCCATGGCCTGGGAGTCGGACGAGATGATCGAGATGGCGCCCAGGTCGTGGAGTATGTCCTCGGCCCCGATCGTGGACGGCCGGATCCGGGACTCGGCGAAGGCGAGGTCCTCGGGCACCGCCGGGTTGAGGTGGTGGCACACCATCAGCATGTCGAGATGTTCCTCGGCGGTGTTGACGGTGTACGGCCGGGTCGGGTTGGTGGAGCTCGGCAGTACGTACGGCTCGGAGACCACGGTCATGATGTCGGGCGCGTGTCCGCCGCCCGCGCCCTCCGTGTGGTACGCGTGGATGCCGCGCCCGGCGATGGCGGCGAGCGTGTCCCCGACGAACCCGGCCTCGTTCAGCGTGTCCGTGTGGATGGCGACCTGGATGCCGGTCTGGTCGGCCACGGTCAGGGACGCGTCGATCACCGCCGGGGTCGACCCCCAGTCCTCGTGCAGCTTCAGCCCCAGAGCACCGCCGCGGATCTGCGAGAGCATCGCCTCGTGCGACACGGTGTTGCCCTTGCCGAGGAACCCCATGTTGAGCGGGTACTGCTCCATCGCCTCCAGCATCCGTGCGAGGTGCCAGGGGCCGGGCGTGACGGTGGTGGCCTTGGACCCCTCGGCCGGACCGGTACCGCCGCCGACCAGCGTCGTGATGCCCGCCGACAGTGCCTCGTCGGCGATCTGGGGGCAGATGAAGTGGACGTGGGCGTCGATGGCGCCGGCCGTCAGGATGCGGCCGTTGCCCGCGATGACCTCGGTTTCCGGGCCGATCACCAGGTCCGGGTGCACCCCGTCCATGGTGTCGGGGTTGCCGGCCTTGCCGATGCCCGTGATCCGGCCGTCACGGATGCCGACGTCGGCCTTGACGATGCCCCAGTGATCGACGATGACGACCCCGGTGATGACGGTGTCCGGGGTGCCGTCCGCACGCGTGGCGCGCGACTGGCCCATGGATTCGCGGATGACCTTGCCGCCGCCGAACACGGCTTCGTCACCGGCAAGTCCTGGTCCGCCGCTGCGGTCCTCCTCGATCTCGATCAGCAGATCGGTGTCGGCGAGCCGGATGCGGTCACCGGTCGTGGGCCCGAAGAGGTCGGCGTATGCCGCACGGGAGATCTCAGGCATCGAGGGCACCTCCGGTCTCACCGCGCAGTCCGGGCACGATACGGGCACCGGTGAGCGGGACGAGTTCGACGTCGACGGGGATTCCGGGTTCGAAGCGGACGGCGGTGCCCGCGGCGACGTTCAGCCGTCTGCCACGGGCGGCCTCGCGGTCGAACTCCAGGCCGGGGTTGGCCTCGGCGAAGTGATAGTGGGAGCCGACCTGGACGGGGCGGTCGGCGGCGTTGAGGACGGTGAGCCGGGTGACGTCGCGGCCCTCGTTGTAGACGATCGGCCCGTCGTCGAACAGGATCTCTCCGGGAATCATGCGCGGCCCCTCCCCCGTCAGACGATCGGGTCGTGAACGGTGACGAGCTTGGTGCCGTCCGGGAAGGTCGCCTCGACCTGGACGTCATGGATCATCTCGGGGATGCCCTCCATGACGTCGTCCCGGGTGAGCAGCTTCCGCCCGGACGCCATGAGTTCGGCCACGGTACGGCCGTCGCGGGCGCCTTCGAGGATGTGCGACGTGATGAGCGCGACCGCCTCGGGGTGGTTCAGCTTCAGGCCGCGGGCCCGGCGCTTCTCGGCGACATCGGCCGCCACGTGAATCAGCAGCCTCTCTTGCTCGTGCGGCGTCAGTTGCACGGCGTCCCACCTCACAGTCCTCGCTCCGGACCGTGCGGGGTCCGGCTGCCGCGGCCACCGGGAGAAGGCGCTGGTGGCGTGCGCGCAGGCTAATTGGGCGGCGTTTCAGCGAGGTTAACCGTCCCTCGGCCCGCCCAGCTCCGCGCGTCCCGGTCCCCCATGCTCATCAGCGCCTCCAGCCCCAGCTCCACCGCCTGCACCGGCACATCGCCGAAGAGGGCGTACTGCGCGGCGAAACCCTGGACCAGCGCGACCATGGTCCGCGCGACGCTGAGGGCGGGGATGTCGGCCCGCATCATGCCGGCGTCCTGGTAGCCCTCGACGATCTTCACCCACAGCACGCGGACCGTCTCGAATCCCTGCCGCAGGACGGCCGCCAACGCGGGGTCACGCAGCGTCTCGGCCCACACCTGGATCATCAGCCGGGGGGAGAGGGAGGTCCATTCCCCACCCTGCGCCGACTTCGCACCGAGCAGTCTGCGCAGAACCGTCCCGATGAGGACGTCCGGGGGTGGCGGCGGGCTGGTGCGGGCTGCCTCCTCGAAGGCGCTGCGGATCTCCTCAAGTACCTCGTTTACGACCGCGGCGATCAACTCTTCCTTGCCCGCGAAGTACCGGTAGACGGCACCGGCGGAGAGGCCGGCCTCCTTCAGCACGTCCTGCATCGACGTGGCATGGAACCCGTTGCGGGCGAAGCAGCGGGCCGCGGCTTCGAGAATTTGGCGGCGGCGGGCGTCGAGGCGTTCCTGGGATACGCGGGGCACACCGCCCAACGTAAAACGAACGTTCCTTTCTTGACAAGCCAGGGCACCGGGAGGATGGTGACCAAAGAAAACGAACGATCCTTCTTTTTAGTGCGGCCCCAAGTCGAGATCCGCCAACCCGAACCGAGGAATGCCATGCCCACCCCTACTCCACCACCCCGGCCCGAATCACCCGCCCAGCAGCAAAACCGCCGGCTGATCGCGGTCATCGGACTGGCCCCCGTCCTCGTGGCGCTGGCGCTCTGGGCCTTCGCCTGGCCGGCCGCCCGTATCGCACCCCGCGACCTGCCGCTCGGTGTGGCGGGTCCTGCGACCGCCACCGCCCCGGTCCAGCGGCAGCTGGAACAGCGCGACGGCGCCTTCGAGATCCACCGCTACGCCGACGAGGCCTCCGCCCGGGACGCCATCGAGGACCGGACCGTATACGGTGCGGTGGTCGTCACCGCCGAGGGACCCAAACTGCTCACGGCGTCGGCCGCAAGCCCGTCCGTAGCCCAGATGCTGCAGCAGGCGGTGGCCGAGCAGACGCCCCAAGGCACCAAGCCCACGACGGTTGACGTCGTGCCCACCTCCGCCGGCGATCCCCGCGGCTCGGCCTTCGCCGCGAGCGTGCTGCCACTGGCGCTGGCCGGCGTCGCCTCCGGGGCCGTGGTCACCCTGCTCGGACTGCACGGGACGCGCGCGGCCGGAGCGCTGCTCGGGGCCGCCGCACTGGTCGGCATGGTCGCCACCGCGATCACTCACAGCTGGCTGGGCGTCCTGGAGGGGAACTGGTGGACCGAGGCCGGTGTGCTCAGCTTGACGGCGCTGGCCGTGGGCGCCGCCGTAGCCGGGCTCGCCGCGCTGACGGGACCGGCCGGGATGGGGTTGGGCGGGCTGCTGGTGGTTCTACTCGGAAACCCCTTCGCGGGCGCGTCCTCGGCGCCGGAGCTGCTGCCCGAGCCGGCCGGGACGATCGGCCAGTGGCTGCCGCCGGGCGCGAGTGCGTCGCTGCTGCGCTCGGTGTCGTTCTTCGACGGCGCCGCGGCGACCGGTCCCGCACTGACCCTCACCTGGTGGGCGGCGCTCGGCCTGGGTGCGGTACTGCTCGGCAGCGCGCTCACACGACGCCGCAAGCCCGGCGCCCCGGCCACGAGACGGGCACCCGCCCTGGCCGGGTGAGCCTGGCGGCCGGGGCCGGGAACCAGCACCAGACCGACCGTGCGCCCCCGCAGTAGCGGACGGGGCGGACGGTCTTTCTCGTAGCACTGCCCGTGTCAGGAAACGCTGGTCCCGCCAGGAAGCGCTGCCCCCGTAAGGAAACGCTGGTCGCGTCAGGAAGCGCCGGTCCCGCGATGCTCCGCCGTGATCCCGAACCGCTGGCGTTCTTGTGGGGCCGACGCGACGTCCCGGACACCGGAGACCGAGGTGATCACAGGCTCCTCCGTCGAGGCCGACTCCTCCAGCCGCTCCAGATCGGCTGCGGAGACCAGGGCGACGAGGGGCTTCCCGTGCCGCGTCACGACGACGCGCTCGCCGCCGTACACGACGCGGTTGATCAGGTCGGCGAGTTCAGCCCTGGCTTGCGTCACCGGAATCTCGTAGGCCATGTCCCCAGCTTAGGGGGCGTCCGCGTGGCATGACCGGGGAAGGGCGGCGAAGACCCAGGTCAGAGCCGCTTTGGCGAGCACGCTCCGGATCGCGGCCCGCGGCCTCGACCAGGCAGGGGGATGGGGGCACGGCCATCAGCCGGCAGTCGGCAGTCGGCAGTCGGCAGTCGGCAGTCGGCAGTCGGCAGTCGGCAGTCGGCAGTCGGCAGTCGGCAGTCGGCAGTCGGCAGTCGGCAGTCGGCAGTCGATCGAACACTCACGGCAGCGGAGCCAAGGCGAAGAGGGTGGAGAGCAGCAACGTACGTCCTGTACATTTCTTACAGAGACCGCCGTGAGGAGGGGTACCCCATGACCCGACCGACCGCCCGACATGTCCTGCCGGAGTTCACCGAACGCACGACCGCGGGCCACCGGACGATGGATCCGTACTCGAAGCTGCTGGAGGAGCGGATCGTGTTCCTCGGGACGGCGATCGACGACACGGCCGCGAACGACGTGATGGCGCAGTTCATGTACCTCGAGCACGCCGAGCCAGAACGGGACATCTCGCTCTACATCAACTCGCCGGGCGGCTCGTTCAGTGCGATGACGGCCATCTACGACACGATCCAGTTCGTCACCTGCGATGTGGAGACCGTCTGCCTGGGCCAGGCGGCGTCGGCCGCCGCGGTACTGCTGGCCGGCGGCACCCCGGGCAAGCGGTCCGCGCTGCCGGGCGCCCGCGTGCTCATCCACCAGCCCTCGCTGCCCGAGCCGGTGGAGGGGCAGGCCACCGACCTGGCCATCCAGGCCGACGAACTGATGCGCAGCCGCCGGATGCTGGAGGAGATGCTCGCCCGGCACACCGGCCAGAGCGCGGAGCGGGTGCGCGACGACATCGAGCGGGACAAGATCCTGGACGCCGAGGCGGCCATGGAGTACGGCCTGGTGGACCGGATCATCCCGAGCCGGAAGACCTCTCGCACCCTGCCCGGTGCGAGGTGAGCCGTCGATGCTCCCACCCGAACTGCCGCCGCTGCCCGCGCTGACCCGCGCCGAGGCCGAGTTGATCGACCGTTACCTCGACGTGGTCGACCTGCTCGGCCGGATCAACCCGGCTCGACCCGGTGACACCTATGGCGGACTGAGGGCGGCCCAGGCCCTGGTCGCCAAGGCGACCGCCCTGCGCAGCGCACTGGAACTGATGCACACCCGGGGTGAGAGCGTGGTGCACGCATCGACTCTCGCGAGGGCCCTGCGGGTCCTTGACGGAGAGCGCCGTGCGGCACGCGTCGCGCTGCCTCCCGGATCGGAGAGTTGACGCGACGACACGGGCCCGGGTCGCGTGCCGAACTGACGAGGCGTCCGACCCGGACCTCGAACGGACCAGACGACGTACCTGCGAACGGGCAGTCTTCGCTCCCGCCGCGGGCCCAGGCGAGTTGCGCGACACGCGTACCGCAACGGCGGAATCCACTGTTTCATCGCTGGTCGGAGGCTCATCGGGCTCCTTGACTTCCGGGCATGCGAAGGGCTGTCCACCCGAACGGGTGAGTGGTGACCAACCCCACAAACAGCCGATTCCGTTCGCTGCTTCCAACATTCGTGCGCCAAGATCCGTATCTGACGACAAGTCCCCGCCGCAGCGGCGGGGCGGTCCGGGCGGACGCCGAATCCTGCCGCCGCCCGGATGACCGGTCGACAGGAGTGGATCGGCAGGAGTGGAGGACCCGAGCACGACGGGCCGCCGGAGCGTCAGTTCCGAGCAGTCCTTGGGGTGAAGCCGCGGCAACGCGGCCGGGCAACTTCGCCAGCCCGAATCCGACAGGTCATCCTTCACAGGCGGCTGACGAAGGGTTGCGCATGACTGCGCTCAATCGTGTCCCGTCGCTCATGGCCCGGGCCGGCACGGCCTCGGCTCTCACCATCGCCGCAGTGGGCGGCAGCATCGCGGTCCCTGGCGCCGCGTCGGAGGCCGAGGCGGCCTCACTGGCGTCGAAGGCGCTCAAGGTCGCGGCCTCCAAGAAGGGCTCGCCCTACAAGTGGGGCGCCGTGGGCCCGAAGCGATTCGACTGCTCCGGTCTGACGCTGTACTCGTTCAAGAAGGCGGGCAAGAAGCTCCCCCGTACGGCCGCGGCGCAGTACAACAAGACGAAGCACATCTCCGCCAAGAGCCGCAAGGCCGGGGACCTCGTCTTCTTCCACTCGGGCTCGTACGTCTACCACGTCGGCATCTACGCCGGTAAGGGCAAGATCTGGCACTCCCCGAAGACCGGGGAGGTCGTGAAACTGGAGAGGATCTGGACGAAGAGCGTCTGGTACGGCCGGGTCCGCTGACCCGCCCGAGGGGCGGCGGCCGTGAGGGCAGCCGCCGCCCCTCGGGGCCCCGGCCCGCGACGTGGCTGCTGGGCCGCCTCGCGGCGCATGACACGGTCCTCAGTGCAACCTCACCCAGGCCAGGTGCAGGTCCTCGTCACCCAGGCCGGGTGCAGGTCCTCTTCACCTTCCTGCTGACCCCGGCGTTCACCCCGCAGCCGCCGCCCCTCAGGGCCCGGCCCGCGATGCCGGCCGCGCACCAACGCTGAAGCCGCCGCCCTGACCCGACGGCAGCCGCACCCGGGCGCCACTCGACGCTCTCCGCGTCAACTCAGGGTTCTTGCTGTCCCCCGGTAGTGACCGGTTGTACGGGGATCGTCCAGGGCAACTCGATGGACACCGTCTTGCCTCCTTCCCGCGTGGGTCTGACGCTGAGTCTGCCGCCGCACTCGGCCGCCAGCCAGCGGATGATGACCATGCCCCGGCCGTTGTCCTGCTGGACGGCCGCGGGCAAACGTTTCGGAAAGCGCGGATGGCTGTCGGTGACGCCGATCCGCAACTGCTCGTCACGGTCGAGTGCCATGTCCACGGTGAAGGTGGGCGACTGCCCGAACGTGTGCTGGACGGCATTGGTGGCGAGTTCGGACACGATCAGCCGTACGGTGTCCGCGACTTCGGTGTCGCTCGGCAGGCCCCATTCGGCCAGCACGGTGGCGACGTATTTTCGAGCCGCGGAGACCGAGGCCGGATCGCTCGGCAGAGTGACGGATGCTTCCTGGTGGTCTGCCATGGCGACGTCGTCCCTTTCCCAGGGGACCGGAGTCCGACACGGAGCGAGTGGATTCGAGTACGGTCCCGGACTGGTGCTTCGCGCCAGATTGCCATCAACCAGGGCCGTCACGGTGCCGATCCACCAAGATATGCATATATCTGTCGCTCGAAGCGGTGAACTATCCGACGACCGACCGTATTTGGGTGGGCCTTTCGGTCCATCCTCTACCGTCGCCCCGACACCGCTGCCGGGCGGAAGGAGACGACCCATGCAATACGGTCCTGCGGTGCGCCGACGCAAGCTCGGCACTGAACTGCGCGACCTGCGCACCCGCGTCGGCCTCACCAGCATCGAGGCGGCCCGCCTCGTCGGCTGGCACCAGTCGAAGGTGAGCCGTATCGAGACCGGCTCCAGCGGAGTGAAACCGGCCGACGTGCGCCGTCTGCTCGACGCGTACGAAGTCCAGGATCCCGAGTTTCGGGAACTGCTGCTGATCCTCGCGGGCGGCGAGGACGGCGGCGGGCGGCAGAACTGGTGGCACGCCTACCGCGGGGTGCTGCCGGCGGCATACCGCGACTTCATCAGCCTGGAATCCCAGGCCAGCGGCATACGCACCCTGGAGACCTCGGTGGTGCCGGGGCTGCTGCAGACGCCCGAGTACGCCCGCGCGGTGACCCGCGCCGCGGTGGAGGGAGTGCCGGAGGACAAACTGGACGCACTGGTGGAGGTGCGCATCGCCCGGCAGGACGTGCTGCGCGCCGATACTCCGCTGAAGTTGAACGCGCTCCTGGACGAGGCCGTGCTGCGCCGGGAGGTCGGCGGCCCGGCGGTGATGGCGCGGCAGCTGCGACAGCTGTGGGAGGCGGCCGCGCTTCCCCAAGTGCGACTCCAGGTACTTCCGTTCACTGCTGGGGCGCATGTTGGCGTCACAGGGCCGTTCGTAATCTTTTCATTTTCGAGCGCATCTGATCTGGATGTGGTTGTTCTCGACAACTTGACGAGTAGCCTCTACCTGGAGCGGAAAGAAGACCTCCAGGCGTATGTCGAGGCCTTCAACGCCCTTCAGATCCACGCCCTTTCGCCCGAGGAATCGTTGGATTACATCGCCGGGATAGCCGCCGGCGCGTAAGGAGGCACCATGTTCACCCCCCCACTGCCTCGGAACATCCCCTCAAGTACCGAACTGCACGATGTGCGGTGGCTGCGCAGCAGCCGCAGCACCGGAATGAACAACTGCGTCGAAACGGCCCGTCCAGGCCCCGGCCCCTGGGTCGGACTGGTCGCGGTGCGCGACTCGAAGAACACGGCAGGGCCCGCCCTGCTGTTCGCCCCCAAGGCATGGGAGGGGTTCATCACAGCACTTCGGTGACCGCCCCGACCACCACAGCCACGATCGCTCCTTCGTGATCATTTCCATCGATCGCGACCCACGGCCGTGTCACGCCGACTCACGGTCGGGTCTCGCCGATCACCCTTACAGCTCGGTCGAGTTGCCCGTCGGTGAGGTCCGCACGGGCGGTCAGCCGCAGCCTTGAGATGCCGTCGGGCACGGACGGTGGGCGGAAGCAGCCGACGGCGAGACCGGCCGCGCGGCAGTCCGCCGCCCACCGCACCGCCTGTTCGGGAGACGGCGCGCGCACGGAGATCACGGCGGCGTCGGGCCGCACCGCTTCCAGGCCCGACGCCGTCAGCCGTGTGTGAAGCCGTGTCGCCACCTCGCGCGCCCGCGCGGCACGCTCCGGCTCCCGGCGCAGCAGCCGCAGCGCCGCGAGAGCGGCGCCGGTCGCGGCGGGGGCCAGACCGGTGTCGAAGATGAAGGTGCGGGCCGCGTTGACCAAGTGGTCGATCACCCGCGCCGGGCCGAGGACGGCGCCGCCCTGACTGCCCAGCGACTTGGACAGCGTGACGGTCGCGACGATGTCCGGCGCTCCCGCGAGCCCCACCGCGTACGGGGCGCCCCGGCCCCCGTCACCCAGGACGCCCAGCCCGTGCGCGTCGTCCACGAGCAGCCCGGCCCCGAACTCCCGGCAGACATCGGCCAGTTCGCCCAGCGGGGCCGCGTCGCCGTCCACCGAGAACACCGTGTCGGACACGACCACCGCCGGCCCGCTGCCGGTGCCGAGCGCCTTGCGGACGGCCTCCGGGTCGGCGTGCGCGACCACCTGGGTGGCGCCCCGGGCCAGCCGGCACCCGTCGATGAGTGAGGCGTGGTTGCCCGCGTCGGAGACGACCAGCGAGCCGTGCGGGGCCAGCGCGGTGACCGCGGCGAGGTTGGCCGCGTATCCGGAGGAGAAGACCAGGGCCGCCTCGAAGCCGCAGAAGTCGGCCAGCTCGCGCTCCAGCTCACCGTGCAACTCGGTCGTGCCTGTGACGAGCCGGGACCCGGTGGCGCCGCCGCCCCACCGCCGCGCGGCGTCGGCGGCGCCCTCGGTGACCTCGGGGTGCCGGGCCAGGCCCAGGTAGTCGTTGCTCGCGAGGTCCAGGAGAGGCGAGTCGGCGGGGCGCGGGCGCAGGGTCCGCAGCAGTCCCGCGCGGCGGCGCGCGTCCGCCTGCTCGTCGATCCAGCCGAACGCCATGGTTCCTCCGAGCGTGCGTGACGTCTCCTGACGTCTGACGTCTTTGTAGGCAGTGCACAGACCCTAGCGGCGCGGCCGGCCACGCAGGATGTGGTCATACCCACACGTCGAACCGTCTCTGTTGTGCGAACCCTCCTTGGCCCGGAGTGCCCGCGTAGGCCAGGATCAGCTCTCATGGACCTGCTGACGACGCTGGTGGACAAGGGGCTTCGGCGCGAGCTGCCGACCCGCGAGGAAGCGCTGGCCGTACTGGCCACCTCCGACGACGACCTGCTCGATGTGGTGGCCGCGGCCGGCAAGGTGCGCCGGCACTGGTTCGGCCGCCGGGTCAAGCTCAACTACCTGGTCAACCTCAAGTCCGGGCTGTGCCCGGAGGACTGCTCCTACTGCTCCCAGCGGCTCGGCTCCACCGCCGGCATTCTCAAGTACAGCTGGCTCAAGCCTGATGAAGCGTCGAAGGCGGCGGCCGCCGGTTTGGCAGGTGGTGCCAAGCGGGTGTGTCTGGTGGCCAGCGGCCGGGGCCCGACGGACCGGGACGTGGACCGGGTCTCCGACACCATCAAGGCGATCAAGGACCAGAACGAGGGCGTCGAGGTGTGCGCCTGTCTCGGCCTGCTCTCCGACGGCCAGGCCGAACGGCTGCGTCAGGCGGGCGCGGACGCCTACAACCACAACCTCAACACCTCCGAGGCGACCTACGGAGGCATCACCACTACGCACACGTACGCCGACCGCGTCGACACCGTGCACAAGGCGCACGCGGCCGGTCTGTCCGCCTGCTCCGGGCTGATCGCGGGCATGGGTGAGAGCGACGAGGACCTGGTGGACGTGGTCTTCTCGCTGCGTGAGCTGGACCCGGACTCGGTGCCGGTCAACTTCCTGATCCCGGTCGAGGGCACGCCGCTGGCCAAGGAGTGGAACCTCACCCCGCAGCGGTGCCTCAGGATCCTGGCGATGGTGCGGTTCGTCTGCCCGGACGTCGAGGTGCGGATCGCGGGCGGCCGCGAGGTCCATCTGCGCACCATGCAGCCCCTCGCCCTGCACCTGGCCAATTCGATCTTCCTCGGCGACTACCTGACCACCGAGGGCCAGGCCGGCAAGGCCGACCTGGAGATGATCGCGGACGCCGGGTTCGAGGTGGAGGGCGCCGACCAGGTGACGCTGCCCGGGCACCGGGCGACGGGCGGGGGCGGGTGCGGCTCGCACGAGAGCGACGGCGGCTGCGGGCCCCAGGGAGTGTGCGGTTCCGCGGCTGCGGCCCCAGTCCAGGAAGCCCGTACGGACCTGGTGGCCGTACGCCGCCGGGGTGCCGGAACGGATCTCGCGCCCAATGCCTGACCTGCCCGTACCGGAGTTGCTGGCCCTCGACCGGCAGCACGTCTGGCACCCGTACGGCCCGATGCCCGGCCTCCAGGAACCGCTCGTCGTGGAGTCGGCGAGCGGCGTACGCCTGAAGCTGCGGACGGCCGACGGAGCCCAGGACGAAGTCGTGGACGGAATGTCGTCCTGGTGGTCGGCCATCCACGGCTACAACCACCCGGTGCTCAACGACGCGGCGCACGAGCAGCTGGCGCGGATGAGCCATGTGATGTTCGGCGGGCTCACCCACGAGCCCGCCGTCCGGCTGGCCAAGCGCCTCGTCGACATCTCGCCCGAGGGCCTGGAGCATGTCTTCCTGGCCGACTCGGGCTCGGTGTCGGTCGAGGTCGCGGTCAAGATGTGCCTGCAGTACTGGCGTTCGCTGGGGCGACCGGCCAAGCAGCGGCTGCTGACCTGGCGCGGCGGCTACCACGGCGACACCTGGCAGCCGATGTCCGTGTGCGACCCCGAGGGCGGCATGCACGAGCTGTGGCAGGGCGTGCTGCCCCGGCAGGTGTTCGCGGACCCGCCCCCGGCCACGTACGAGGAGTCGTACGCCGACCAGTTGCGCGAGCTCATCGCGCGGCACGCGGACGAGGTGGCCGCGGTCATCGTGGAGCCGGTGGTGCAGGGCGCGGGCGGCATGCGGTTCCACTCCCCCGCGTATCTGCGGGTGCTGCGTGAGGCGTGCGACGCGCATGACGTGCTGCTGGTGTTCGACGAGATCGCGACCGGGTTCGGGCGCACGGGCGCGCTGTTCGCGGCCGGGCACGCGGGAGTGACGCCGGATGTGATGTGCGTGGGCAAGGCGCTGACCGGCGGCTATCTGACGATGGCGGCGACGCTGTGCACCGCGCGGGTGGCCGAGGGGATCTCGCGGGGCGAGGTGCCGGTGCTCGCGCACGGGCCCACGTTCATGGGCAACCCGCTGGCGGCGGCCGTGGCGTGTGCCTCGATCGACCTGCTCCTGGGACAGGACTGGCAGACCGAGGTGCAGCGGATCGAGGCGGGCCTGCGGGAGGGGCTCGCCCCGGCGTCGGAGATCGAGGGCGTCCGGGACGTCCGTGTCCTCGGAGCGATCGGCGTGGTGCAGCTCGATCGCGAGGTGGATGTGCGGGCGGCGACGCGGGCCGCCGTACGCGAGGGCGTGTGGCTGCGGCCGTTTCGCGACCTCGTCTACACGATGCCGCCGTACGTGACCGGCGACGCGGACGTGACACGGATCGCGCGCGCGGTGTGCGCGGCGGCGCGGGAGGGCTGACATGCCGGTACTGGTGATCACGGGGACGGGCACGGAGGTCGGGAAGACGGTCACCACGGCCGCCGTCGCCGCGGTGGCCGTCCGGGCCGGGCGTTCCGTTGCCGTGCTCAAGCCCGCACAGACCGGGGTGCGGCCGGACGAGCGCGGCGACGCCGACGAGGTGGCCCGGCTCGCGGGCGCCGTGACGACGCTGGAGCTGGCCCGCTATCCCGAGCCGTTGGCTCCGGCGACGGCCGCCCGGCGGGCCGGTCTTCCTCCGGTCCGGCCCGAGGAGGTGGCCGATGCCGCTGCCAAGCTCGCCGTGGACCACGACCTCGTGCTGGTCGAGGGCGCGGGCGGCCTGCTCGTACGGTTCGACGAGGCGGGCGGCACGCTGGCGGACGCGGCCCGGCTGCTGGACGCGCCCGTGCTGGTCGTCGCCTCGGCGGGGCTCGGCACGCTGAACACGACCGAGTTGACGGCGCGTGAACTCCGGGGTCGTGGGCTCGACCTGGCGGGCCTGGTGATCGGCAGCTGGCCCGCCGAGCCTGACCTGGCGTCCCGGTGCAACCTCGCGGACCTGCCGGTGGTGGCGGGGGCGCCGCTGCTGGGTGCGGTGCCGGCGGGGACGGGAGCGTCCGACCCGGCCGGCTTCCGGGCGGGCGCGGCGCGTTGGCTCGCGCCCCAGCTGGGCGGGACATGGGAGGCGGAGACCTTCACGGCTCGGGAAGCCGCCAGGCGCGGGCCGGGTGAGCACGCCGCTGACCCGGCGGGGTGACCTCGGCCCGCCGTGTGTTCCCGTCGTGCGAGGGGTGAGCCGGAGCGAGGCGAGGGACAATCGCGGTAACCAGCCGCGCTTCTCGGGAGGACCGCCATGGCCCGCGCCACCAAGAACGCCGTCCACCACCCCCTCTTCGCCCGGTTCTACGTCCGTCTCAGCGAGGCGGCCGAAAAAGAGGTGGGCCCCCACCGCGGCGAGCTGCTCGCCGATCTCTCGGGGCGGGTCATCGAGATCGGCGCGGGCAACGGGCTGAACTTCGCGCGCTACCCCTCCACCGTCTCCGAGGTCGTGGCGATCGAGCCGGAGCCCATGCTGCGCCAGTCGGCCCTGAACGCCGCCCGGCGCGCCGAGGTCCCGATCGACGTCGTACCCGGCACGGCGGAGGCGCTGCCGGTCAAGAGCGAGGCCTTCGACGCGGCCGTGGTGTCACTGGTGCTGTGCAGTGTGCGGGACGTCCAACGAGCCCTCGCGGAGGCTCGGCGTGTGCTGCGGCCCGGCGGGGAGCTGCGGTTCTTCGAGCACGGCCGGGGCGGTGGGCGCACTATGACGACGGCTCAGCGAGTGCTGGACCGCACGGTGTGGCCGCTGCTGTTCGGGGGGTGTCACACGGCACGGGACCCGATCGGTTCGATACGGGCCGCCGGGTTCGACATGGGCTCGTACCGGAACGTGCTGGTGCCCGAGAAGGGGTTGCGTCTGCCGAGCTCGTACTGCGTGCTCGGTACGGCGCGGAGGCCCGAACCCGAGGAAGCGAGCGGCTGAGCCGTTCCCGGGACGGCGGGCCGTCCGCGGCTGCCGTGGCCGCGCGGCATGGCCGTATCTCCCGTATGCCGGCAGGGCCCCGCACCGCTACGGGGCGCTCCACCTCCGGAGCTCGTCCGCGATGTCCCGCAGCGTCGCCTCGCCGCTCTTCACCAGTCTGGCCAGGTCCCGTACCTGCACGGGCGACGTGATGACCTTGACGCCGCTGGCGACGAGGTAGGCGTACGCGACGGCGGAGGCGAACAGCGCGTTGGAGCGCTCCAGGGCCGGCACGTGCAGGAGGAGCTGGAGCAGCGCGGCGGCGCGGGCGTGCGGAGTGTCGTAGACAGGGACGTCGAAGATCTCGGCCTGGTGCCGGGCGACGGCCGCGACGAGGGCGCCCCAGTCGGTGACCTCGGGGTCTCCAGGTGTCTTCTGCTCGGCGACCATCAGGAGCCAGGCGAGGTCGATGCTGAGATTACTCAAGGGTTCAGAGCTGTCCTCGGCGGCCTTCGCGCTCCTCCCCCGCTCTCGGCTTGGCGCGAGCGGGGGCACCCCCGTCGAATTCCTCGGCGAAGACGCTCTCGTACTGCTTCATGAAGTCGGCGGCGGCCTCCACGAAGGTGTGTCCCACCTCGCCCGTGTCCTGTCTCACCAGCTCCTCGATGTAGCGGTTGACACTCATCCCACGCTCCAGGGCTCGCTCCCGGGCGGCGCGGGCCGTGTCCTCGTCCACCCGTACGTTCAGCTGGGTCTTGGCCATATCTCGAAGCTAGCGCCAGAGCGCTAGCAGGGCAAGAGGGCCTGGCGTCGCCCCGGAGACCATATTGGGTGCCCCTTACATACGCATCGGGGAACCGACCTACGGGGGAGGGCGTCTGGGCCTTCGGGAGGATACCGAGTGTGTACTCGATCACACTACGCTTGCCGGGAACACCGGGGGCCGTCCCGGAAACACCGGAGTCGTCCTGGTCCGACCAAGGAGGCCGCCTTGCCCACAGCTGCTCCGGAGCACGCCCGCGGCCATGCGGAGGCCGACGGGATCGCCGCCCGCGCGCGGGGGCTGACGAAGGCGTACGGCTCGGGCGAGACGACCGTGCTCGCCCTCGACGCGGTGGACGTGGACATCGCGCGCGGCCGTTTCACCGCCGTGATGGGCCCGTCCGGCTCGGGCAAGTCCACGTTGATGCACTGCCTGGCGGGGCTCGACACCGTCTCGGCCGGTCAGGTGTGGCTCGGCGACACCGAGATAACCGGGCTGAAGGAGCGGGAGCTGACGCGGCTCCGGCGGGACCGGATCGGGTTCATGTTCCAGTCGTTCAACCTGATCCCGACGCTGAACGCGGCCGAGAACATCACGCTCCCCATGGACATCGCGGGCCAGAAGCCCGACCAGAAGTGGCTGGACGAGGTCATCGACACCCTCGGACTGCGCGCCCGGCTGCGGCACCGGCCCTCACAACTGTCCGGCGGCCAGCAGCAGCGCGTGGCCTGCGCCAGGGCGCTCGCCTCGCGCCCCGAGCTGATCTTCGCGGACGAGCCGACCGGCAACCTCGACTCACGGGCCGGCCTCGAAGTGCTCGGCTTCCTGCGGCAGGCGGTCGACAACCTCGGCCAGACCGTCGTGATGGTCACCCACGACCCCGGCGCCGCCGGCCACTCCGACCTGGTGCTCTTCCTTGCGGACGGGCGCATCGTGGACGAGATGCAGCGTCCCACGGCGGAGGCGGTGCTGGAGCGTATGCGCCTGTTCACCGGGGGAACCGGCACCCCGGTACAGGTACGACCCGACGGTGACGCGCACCCCGGCACCATCCCGGAAAAGTCCCCCGAAGGCTCCCCCGACAAGGACTGAGGCCGTGCTCAAGGCGACGCTCCGGAGCTTTCTCGCGCACAAGGGCCGGCTGCTGCTGTCCGCGCTGGCCGTCCTGCTGTCCGTGGCCTTCGTCGCGGGCAGCCTGATCTTCTCGGACACGGTCAGCCGCACCTTCGACCGGCTGTTCGCCTCCACGTCGGCCGACGTGACCGTGACACCCAAGGAGGACCTGGAGTCACAGATCCCGTCGGGTGCGACGCCGACGGTGCCCGCGTCGCTCGCGCAGCGGATCGCCCGGATCGACGGCGTCGCGGACACCCATGTCGACGCCTCCGTGGAGAACATCACCGTCGTCGACCGCGACAACGAGCCGGTCGGCCCGACGACGGGCGCCCCCACCATCGCCACCAACTGGTACGTCACCGACCGCAGCCCGGTGAAGCTGACCTCGGGACACGCGCCCGAGGGGCCGGGCCAGGCGCTCCTCGACGCGGACACCGCGAAGAAGCAGGACGTGAAGATCGGCGACACCCTGACGGTGCTCGCCCAGCCGGGCTCCTTCAAGGTGGAGGTCGTCGGGATCGCCACCTTCACCACCACCAACCCGGGTGCCGCACTGGTGTTCCTCGACACCCGGACGGCACAGACCGAGCTGCTCGGTTCGCCCGACGCCGCCACCGGGATCTCGGTGACCGCCGCACCCGGAGTCGGCGACACGGTGGTCAAGCAGCGCATCGCCGCCGAGCTCGGGCGCACCACGTACGCGTACCAGACCGCCGACGAACAGGCCGAGTCGTCCGCGGCCTCCCTCGGCGGCTTCCTCGACGTCATCAAGTACGTCATGCTCGGTTTCGCCGGGATCGCCACGCTCGTCGGCATCTTCCTGATCGTCAACACCTTCTCGATGCTGATCGCCCAGCGCACCCGCGAACTGGGCCTGTTGCGGGCGCTGGGCGCCGACCGTCGGCAGGTGCGCCGGTCCGTGCTCACCGAGGCGACGCTGCTCGGCCTGGTCGGCTCGACGCTGGGCCTCGCCGCGGGCATCGGGCTCGCCTTCGGGCTGATCGGGCTCATGGGTGCCCTCGGGATGAACCTCAAGTCCACGGAGATCGTGATCGGCTGGGCCACTCCCGTCTCGGCGTACGCCGTGGGCGTCGGCGTCACCTTCGTCGCGGCGTACCTCCCGGCACGGCGCGCGGCGGGCGTCTCGCCGATGGCGGCGCTCGCGGACGCCGAGATCGCCGGTGTGGGACGGCCCCTCAAGGTGCGTGCGGTGGTCGGTTCGGTCGTCGGCGTGGCCGGCGCCGCCGCGCTCGTGGGCTGCGCCGTCTCCACACGGACCGCGTCGGCGGCCTCACTGCTGGGCCTCGGGGTGGTCCTGACGCTCGTCGCGACCGTGACCGCGGGCCCGCTCCTGGTGCGGCCGGTGATCCGGGTGCTGGGCGGGGCCTTCCCCGCGCTGTTCGGCTCCATCGGGCGGATGAGCCAGCGCAACGCCCTGCGCAACCCGCGCCGTACGGGCGCCACCGCGGCCGCGCTGATGGTGGGGCTCGCGCTGGTCGGCGGGATGTCCGTGGCCAGTGCCTCCATGACCAAGTCGTTCGACGACCAGATCGACAAGACGCTGGGCGCCGACTTCATCGTCCAGAACCAGAACTTCACGCCGTTCCCGCCGGAGGTCACCGAGAAGATCCGCGCCACGGACGGCGCCGGACTGGTCGTGCGGCAGCGGTTCTCACCGGTCGCGGTACGGCTGCCGGACGGCGAGCGGATCGAGAGCACGGCCGCTGCCTACGACCCGCGGCTCGACGACGTCGCCCACATCACGTACACCGAGGGCGACACCGCCGCCGCGCTCGCGGACGGCTCCCTCGCCATGGACGGGAAGTTCGCGAAGGACCACGGCGTGAGGATCGGCAGCACCATCCCGGTGGAGTTCCCGGCCGGCCGGAAGGCGGACCTGACGGTGGCCGCGCTCACCGACCAGAACACCGGCGACGGCTTCGGGACCCAGGGCGGGCTGTACTTCGGCTTCGGGACCATCGAGAAGTACGTGCCGGACGGGCAGGACTCGGCGCTCTACGTGAACGCCGCCCCCGAAACCACCGCCGACCAGCTCCGCTCGCGGCTGGAGAAGACCCTCGACCCGTATCCGCAGGTGCAGGTCCGCGACCAGGCCGACTACAAGAAGCTGGTCCGCGACCAGATCGCGGTACTGCTCTACCTGGTGTACGCGCTGCTCGGCCTCGCGATCGTCATCGCGGTGCTCGGCGTGGTCAACACCCTCGCTCTGTCGGTGGTCGAGCGCACCCGCGAGATCGGGCTGCTGCGCGCGATCGGGCTCGCCCGTCGGCAGCTGCGGCGGATGATCCGGCTGGAGTCGGTGGTGATCGCCGTGTTCGGCGCGGTCCTCGGGCTGGCGCTGGGGCTGGTCTGGGGCGTGTGCACACAGCAGGTGCTGGCGCTGCAGGGCATGAAGGCGCTGGCGATCCCCTGGGGCACGGTCGTCGCGGTCGTCGTAGGGTCGGCCGTCGTGGGCATCGTGGCGGCGCTGCTGCCCGCGCTGCGCGCATCCCGGATGAACGTACTGGCGGCCATCGCGCACGAGTGATGTACTCGCCAGGCGTGCTCAAGTCCCTTGAGTGTGAGGAGAGTTCATGCCACGGCCGTTCCGCTTCGGGGTCAGTCTGCTGCAGTCCACGACCGCCGAGGAGTGGCGCGCGAAGTGCCGCCGGGCCGAGGAGCTCGGGTACGACGTGATCCTGGTCCCCGACCACCTCGGTATGCCGGCCCCGTTCCCCGCCCTGGTCGCGGCGGCCGAGGCGACCGAGCGGCCACGCCTCGGCACGTTCGTGCTCAACGCGGGCTTCTGGAACCCGACGCTGCTGGCCCGCGAGGTGGCCACCACGGACGCGCTGACGGACGGCCGTCTCGAACTCGGGCTCGGCACCGGGTACGTGGAGGCGGAGCACGCGACCGCCGGCCTTCCGTGGGGTTCGCCGGGCGAACGCGTCGACCATCTGCGGCACACGATCGAGGAGCTCGACCGGCTCCTCGGCTCGGACGAGTTCCGGCCCCGGACCGTGCAGCGCCCAGGTGTGCCGCTTCTGGTCGGCGCCAACGGCGACCGGATGCTGCGGCTCACCGCCGAGCACGCGGACATCGCGGCGTTCACGGGCGCCCGGTCGCTGCCCGGCGGCATGCTCCAGCCGATCACGGCCGAGGAACTCGACGAGCGCGTCGCCCTGTACCAGGAACTGGCCGCCGGGCGGAAGGAACCCGCCGAGCTCAATCTGCTCCTCCAGGTGGTCGTCGTCACGGACGACCGGAGCGCGGCCGTCCAGGAGTGGTTGCCCCGTATCCCGGACCTCACCGAGGAGCAGGTCCTTCAGCTGCCGATCGTGCTGGTGGGGACGCTGAGGGAGATCGCCGACCAGGTGCGTGCCCAGCGCGAGCGGTACGGGATCTCGTATCTGACGGTGCTGGAGCCGAACATGGAGGTGTTCGCGCCGGTCATCGACGCGCTGCGCGACGAGTGAGGTCCCGCTGTCCCGCTCTGCCGCGGGCGGTGTGCGGATCAGATCCGGGCTTCGACGAATACAGCCCCCGGACAACGCGGGGCCCCTTCCGGCGAAGGACGGCGCGGCCCGCCTCGGCGATGAAGGCAAGGTCCGTGCAGAACTGACTGGGTTGGGCAGCGCAGGGGTGGAGCGGGACGCGGCCCGTGCACCGCGTCGTCGGTGCCGCTGTCACCACCACCGGGCGGGTGGCTGCCGTGGACGGTGCCGACCCGCCCGGAGGCCTTTCGAGGTGTCCGCGCCGCTGCTCACCTCCGCGGCGCAGCGAGCCGAGCAGACTGAGCCCGACCGCCTACGCCGCCGGCCTCATACGCGGCGACACTGCGCAGGGCAGGGCCCGGTTACCAGCTGTGTGCCACGTCCACCACCAGCCGGTCGGGCAGTACCAGCACCCGGAACGGCAGCTTGGCCCGGACACCGAGTCCGATGTGAGTCCCTCCGTAGTAGTAGCCGCCGAACTTTGCGTCCCGGAAGGTCTGGTAGCCGCTGAAGTCCAGTCCCGGCAGTGGATCCGCGAGTCGGACGGGGTACTGCGAGTCATCGACCGGCGCGGTGAACTCGACTTCGATGACGGCCCCGCCATCGACAGGGATGCCGGTCTGGGACGGCGGGTGGGCGAAGCCGGGGACGTACTGCACCCAGTACAGGGCCGGGTCGTCCGTCGTCATGCCTGGAATATCAAAGACCATCCGGTCGTAGCACGCGTGACGGCCGGTCCTGACGTCCGTCAGGGAACCGGTCATCGCTGTCGACCCCGGTGCCGACTTCGCCATACTCCCCCAGCCCGTCTCGCAAGCGCTGGTCTGCGGCGCGGCAGCAGCAGCCGGCACGGCGCCCGCTCCTGTCAACACCAGTGCCAGCAACGCCAGCAACGTTGCACAGCGTCTCATCGATGAACAACTCCTCTCGCTTTTTGCGTATTACGCATCTGCGCCATGTGAGACAAAGAGGGCAGCGAAAGGGTTGGAGGGGGGTGATGGTCAGGTTTCAGACATTTCTGCCTCACGGCCCGTCGCCCGGTACTCCAGTCCGGGTTCGTGATCTGACGTGGGTGCAGTCGCTGATCATGAGTGCGCCCATGAGTTGCCGAAGCTGCGCTTTCCAACGGGCGGGAATCCTGGCGCTGCGGGGATATCCCGTTGTGGGGCCAGGAGCGCGGCCATAGGGTCCCGGCATGTCCCTACGTGTTCGTATGCGTCAAGCCCTTCCGGAAGCGATGCGCTCCCGTGACAAAGCCGCGGTGAGCGCCCTGCGCGCGACGCTGGCCGCGCTGGACAACGCGGAGGCGGTCCCCGTGGCCGAAGCCGCGACGCGCGGCCTTGCCCTCGAACAGTCACCGGTCGGCGTCGGCGCCACCGAGGCAGCGCGGCGTGAGCTGAGCGAGTGCACTGTGGCGGACATCGTGCGAGCCGAGGCCGCCGAACGACTGGAAGCCGCGTCGCAGTTGACTGCACCCGCCCACGCTGACCGAGTCGCGCGGCTCCGCGCGGAGGCCGCTGTGCTGCTTCGCTTTCTCGACGGCCACCCCAGCGCGTAGAACACGGCAGAACCGTCTTCCCGTGCCTGAATCGGCACGGGAGTACAAGTAGCCCGTGGCCCCGGTTGTGAGCGTGTGGCCATCACTTGATCATCAGAGGTTGTGCGGACTCCTGCCCGGATGTCCATCCGCGAGGACTCAGCTTGGATCACCGCAGACACAGCCTTGCTGGAGGCAAAGGGGCCGGCTCAGTGTGCACGAGGCGTACTCGTGGAAGTACACGCGATCCTCCGCGCCCCCAGCGACGCCAGATGCTCCACGGCCTCCCGTCGTATTTCTCTCGGCACGGAAACCGTTCGCCAGACAGACCGGCGCTCTGCTTGGCTCACCCCATGAGTGATCTCCACATCCGCCACGCCACCCTCTCGGACATCGACACCGTGCTGCAGTTCTGGCGCGACGCCGCGGAAGGAACGAGCATCAGCGACGACCACGACGGAGTGGCCCGACTCATCACACGAGACCCCGAAGCCCTGCTCCTCGCAGAGCGCGACGGCCTCCTCACCGGAACCGTCATAGCCGGATTCGACGGATGGCGATGCTCCGCCTACCGGCTCGCCGTACACCCCGACCACCGTCGGCAAGGCATCGCCACCGCCCTGCTGGAAGCCGCAGAACAACGATTCGCCGCCCTGGGCGGGCGACGCGTCGACGCCATGGTCCTGGAAGTCAACGAACAGGCCCACCACACGTGGGCCGCGGGTGGCTACCATCGCGAGGACCACTGGCGACGCTGGGTCAAGCCCCTGTAGATAGGGCAGCGGATGTTGGTGAGCAGCCAAGATTCGACGGCTGGCGCTGCCGTCTGTACCGGCTCGCGGTGCACCCGGACCGCCGCCGTCTCGGCATCGGCTCGGCGCTGCTGGCCGCCGCGGAGGAGCGGTTCGTACGGCTCGGTGGGCGGCGCGGGGACGCGATGGTGCTCCAGCGGAACGGGACCGCGCACCATGCGTGGCGTGCGGCGGGGTACGCGCCCGAGGAGAAGTGGCGGCGGTGGGTAAGCCGCTCGACGACGGGACGGCGTGACACGGCCTGATGCGGACTTGACCCGGAGTAGCCCGGACTGACGCGGAAGGCCCCGGACTGATCGGCGCAAGTGGCATTTCCGGTCCTTACCATGGGGGCACCGTCCCAACCCGTACAGAAAGGTTGTGAGCGTCCCCCCATGGGCGAGCCTCCCAGTAGCCGGCCCTCCGGTCCGCGCGCCCCTCGGCGTCGCGCGAGCGGTTCACCCCTGCCGGATTCTGGGACGGGGGTGAACCGATGACCGAAGTGCTGCTCCTCCTGGTGGCGGTGCTGCTGTGCCTCATCTGCGGCGCCTTCGTCGCCGCCGAGTTCTCGCTGACCACGGTCGAGCGCAGTGAGCTGGAGCGGGCCGTCGAGCGAGGCGTGCGCGGTGCGCCGGGCGCCCTCAAAGCCGTACGGAACCTGACGTTCCAGCTCTCCGGGGCCCAGCTCGGCATCACCGTCACCAACCTGGTGGTCGGCATGCTCGCCGAGCCGTCGATCGCCCGGCTGATCGCGGGGCCCCTTGAGGCCCTGGGCGTGCCGAGCTCGGCGTCGGGCACGCTCGCGCTGGTCATCGGAACGGGCCTGTCGACCGTCTTCCTGATGGTGGTGGGCGAGCTGGTGCCCAAGAACTGGGCGATCTCGTCCCCGCTCGCCGTGGCGAGGCACGTGGCGAACCCGCAGCGCTGGTTCAGTGCCGCGTTCCGCCCCTTCATCACGCACCTCAACAACACGGCGAACCGTCTCGTGCGCCGCCTCGGTATCGAGCCCGCCGAGGAGCTGGCCTCCGCCCGCGGCCCCCAGGAACTGGCCGCTCTCGCCCGGCACTCCGCCCGGGAGGGCGCCCTGGAGGCGGACACCGCCGAGCTGTTCGTGCGCACGCTGAACCTCGCCGACCTGACCGCGGAGAACGTGATGACCCCGCGTGTCCAGGTCATCGCCCTGGACGCCCAGGCGACCTGCGAGGACGTGACGAACGCGACCCGGGCGACCGGCCTGTCCCGCTTCCCGGTCTACCGCGACAGCCTCGACTCGGTCGTCGGCACGGTCCACATCAAGGACTGCCTGGCCGTGCCCGCCGAGAACCGTCTCCACGTCTTCGTGGCCGAGCTGCTGCGCGAGCCGCTCTTCATCCCGGAAACACTCACCGTGGACCGGCTCCTGGACCGGCTCGGCGGCAAGCGCACGATGGCGGTCGTCATCGACGAGTACGGCGGCACCGCCGGCGTCGTCACCCTGGAGGACATCGTCGAGGAGGTCGTCGGCGAGGTCCGTGACGAGCACGACCCGCACGAGACGCCCGACCTGGCGCCGGCGGGCACCGACGACGACGGCCGCGCGCTGTACTCGGCCGACGGCTCGGCCCGTACCGACCAGCTCGTGCGCGTGGGGCTGCGCGTGCCGGACGGGCCGTACGAGACGCTCGCGGGTCTCGTCGCGACCGAACTGGGCCGCATACCGGCCGTGGGCGACACCGTCGAGGTCGCCGGGTGGCGGCTCGACGTGGTGGACGCCTCGGGGCGCCGGGCCGCTCGGGTACTGATGCACGCGCCGCTCCTGTCCGGCGACCCCGACGGTCCCGGCGATCCCGACGGTCCCGGCGATCCCGGCGATCCCGGCGATCCCGGCGATCCCGACAACCCTGCCGACGAGGAGGGGCAGCGATGACCGTCCTCCAGTTGCTGATCGGTCTCGCGACGCTGGTCGTCAACGCCTTCTTCGTCGGCGGCGAGTTCGCGCTGATCTCCGTGCGCCGCAGCCAGATCGAACCGTACGCCGAGCAGGGCGACCGGCGGGCCCGCAGTGTGCTGTGGGGCCTGCAGCACGTGTCCGCGCTGATGGCGGCCGCGCAGCTCGGCATCACCCTGTGCACGCTGGTCCTGGGTGTGGTGGCGGAGCCCGCGATCGCGCATCTGCTGGAGCCGGTGTTCCACGCGGTCGGCGTCTCGCCGGGCGCCGGGCACGCGGTGTCGTTCGTGATCGCGCTGACCCTGGCCACGTATCTGCACATGCTGCTCGGCGAGATGGTGCCGAAGAACGTCGCGCTCGCGGAGCCGGTGCGCAGCGCGCTGCTGCTGGGGCCGCCGCTGGTGACGCTGGCCCGGGCGCTGCGTCCGGTGATCTTCACGGTCAACGCCTTCGCGAACGCGCTGCTGAAGCTGCTGCGGATCGAGACGAAGGACGAGGTGACCGCGACCTTCTCGGATGCCGAGCTCGCCCGTCTCGTCCAGGACTCCGGTGAGGCGGGGCTCATCGACGACCGCGCCCAGGAGCGGCTGCACGACGCGCTGGAGCTCGGCCGCACGGCCGTCCGGAACGTTGCCCTGCCACTGGAACGCGTCGTCTATGCGCGCGTGGGGGTTGTCCCCGAGGAGCTGGAGCGGTTGTCGGCCGAGACCGGCTTCTCCCGGTTCCCCGTGGTGGACGAGGGGCGCCGCATCGTCGGCTATCTGCATGTGAAGGACGCGCTGGACGCGGCGCCGCGTGACGAGCCCTTCCCGGTGAAGGACATGCGGCAGATCGCCCGGGTCCGGGAGACCGCACCGCTCGACGACGTGCTGACGGCGATGCGGCGCAGCCGTACGCACCTGGCCGCCGTGCTGGGCTCGGACGGACGGCTCGCGGGACTGGTGACCATGGAGGACGTGCTGCGGGAGCTGTTCGGGCAGCCGGCCGCCTGAGTGCGCGGGCGCCGACCCGTTTCGCGGGTCTCTCGTCGGGTTACGAAGGCCGACCGACCGACGGGTATGTGCACGGGATACTATCTCTGTCGCCATGCGGACGAACCCCACGAACCCCACGTACACCAGCCTTGTCACGGTCGGCGACTCCTTCACCGAGGGCATGTCGGACCGGTTGCCCGACGGTTCCTACCGGGGCTGGGCCGACCTCCTCGCGGCGCGGATGGCCGCACGGGCGCCAGGCTTCCGGTACGCCAATCTGGCGGTGCGCGGGAAACTCATCGGACAGATCGTCGACGAGCAGGTGGACACGGCGGCCGCGATGCGGGCGGACGTGGTCACGCTGGTCGGCGGCCTCAACGACACACTGCGGCCCAAGTGCGACATGGGGCGGGTGCGCGGGCTCCTGGAGGAAGCCGTGGAACGCCTCGCCCCGTCCTGCGAGCAGCTCGTCCTGATGCGCAGCCCCGGCCGTCAGGGCCCGGTGCTGGAGCGGTTCCGGCCGCGGATGGAGGAGCTGTTCGCCTGCGTCGACGAGCTGGCCGCCCGGCACGGCGCGCTGGTCGTCGACCTGTACGGGGCGCCGTCGCTGAGTGATCCCCAGCTGTGGGACGTGGACCGGCTGCACCTCACGGCCGAGGGCCACCGACGGGTCGCCGAGGCGGTCTGGCAGACCCTCGGCCACGAACCGGAGGACCCCGACTGGCGCACCCCGCCGCCGGTCACGGCACCGCCCGCGTGGGGCGCGCGGCGAGCGGCCGACGTCCGGTTCGCGCGCCGACACCTGCTGCCGTGGATCGGGCGCCGGCTGACGGGCCGCTCGTCCGGGGACGGGAGACCGGCGAAGCGGCCCGAGTTGTCCCCGTACGAAGGTCCGGCAGCGTCTCTGATCGGCTCACCGATCCCGCAGGTTGCACAGGAATCAGGACACGGGGAAACCGCGCCGTGAGCCAATCGCCTTCGTGCCCTGGTGCCGATAGACAAAGTCGTCGGCCCGCGTGGCACGTCCCTCCGGACGCTTGCCGGTCAGGAACATACGTCTTGACCGGGGAGGGTGCCCGACGTCGCCTGTGCGCCGGGCATGCAGGTCACACGCTGCCTGCCTCGTAGCTTCCGCCGAAGAACCCCGGGGCGCCGGCCTGCACTAATCGCCAGTACAATCACGACACGTGACTTCTGCGCCAGCCAAGCCCCGCATCCCGAACGTCCTCGCCGGACGGTACGCCTCCGCCGAGCTCGCCACGCTCTGGTCGCCCGAGCAGAAGGTGAGGCTGGAGCGGCAGCTCTGGCTGGCCGTGCTGCGGGCCCAGAAGGACCTGGGGATCGAGGTGCCGGACGCGGCGCTCGCCGACTACGAGCGGGTGCTGGACCAGGTCGACCTGGCCTCGATCGCCGAGCGCGAGAAGGTCACCCGGCACGACGTGAAGGCGCGGATCGAGGAGTTCAACGACCTCGCCGGGCACGAGCACGTGCACAAGGGCATGACCTCCCGCGACCTCACCGAGAACGTGGAGCAGCTGCAGATCCGGCTCTCCCTGGAGCTGGTGCGCGACCGTACGGTGGCCGTGCTGGCGCGGCTCGGGAAGCTGGCGGGCGAGTACGGCGAGCTGGTCATGGCCGGCCGCTCGCACAACGTGGCGGCGCAGGCCACCACCCTCGGCAAGCGCTTCGCGACCGCAGCCGACGAGCTGCTCGTGGCGTACGGCCGGGTCGAGGAGCTGCTCGGCCGCTACCCGCTGCGCGGCATCAAGGGCCCGGTCGGTACGGCGCAGGACATGCTGGACCTGCTGGGCGGGGATGCGTCGAAGCTGGCGGACCTGGAGCACCGGATCGCCGGGCACCTGGGCTTCTCGCAGGCCTTCACCTCGGTCGGTCAGGTCTACCCCCGCTCCCTGGACTACGAGGTCGTGACCGCGCTGGTGCAGCTGGCGGCCGCGCCGTCGTCGCTGGCCAAGACGATCCGGCTGATGGCCGGGCACGAGCTGGTGACCGAGGGCTTCAAGCCCGGCCAGGTCGGCTCGTCCGCCATGCCGCACAAGATGAACACCCGCTCCTGCGAGCGCGTCAACGGCCTCATGGTGATCCTGCGCGGCTACGCCTCGATGACCGGTGAGCTGGCCGGCGACCAGTGGAACGAGGGCGACGTGTCGTGCTCGGTGGTGCGCCGGGTCGCGCTGCCGGACGCGTTCTTCGCGCTGGACGGGCTGCTGGAGACGTTCCTGACGGTGCTCGACGAGTTCGGTGCGTTCCCGGCGGTCGTGGCGCGGGAGCTGGACCGCTACCTGCCGTTCCTCGCCACGACCAAGGTGCTGATGGGCGCGGTGCGCGCGGGCGTGGGCCGCGAGCTCGCGCACGAGGCCATCAAGGAGAACGCCGTCGCCTCGGCCCTCGCGATGCGCGAGCGGGGCGCCGAGCGCAACGAACTGCTCGACAAGCTGGCGGCGGACGAGCGCATCCCGCTGGACCGGGCCCAGCTCGACGCGCTGATGGCCGACAAGCTGTCCTTCACGGGCGCCGCCGCCGACCAGGTCGCCGCCGTCGTCGGCCGGATCGAGGAGATCGTGAAGCAGCGCCCCGAGGCCGCGGGCTACGCGCCGGGGGCGATCCTCTGACGCGGTTCACCGCTGCGGAGCTGGAGGCCGCCCGCGACCGTCTCGTACCGGACGTCGTCGCGGACGGTCTCCGTGTGCTCTTCTGCGGCATCAATCCGGGATTGATGACGGCCGCGACGGGCCATCACTTCGCCCGTCCCGGCAACCGCTTCTGGCCGGTTCTGCACCTGTCCGGCTTCACACCACGACTCATGAAGCCGTCCGAGCAGGGCCAGTTGCCCACGTACGGGCTCGGGATCACGAACGTCGTGGCGCGGGCGACCGCCCGTGCCGACGAGCTGACCGCCGAGGAGTACGCGGAGGGCGGCCGTCTGCTCACCGCCAAGGTCGAGCGGCTGCGGCCGCGCTGGCTGGCCGTGGTGGGGGTGACGGCGTACCGGGCGGCGTTCCACGATCGCAAGGCCGCGGTAGGTGCGCAGGAGCGGCGGATCGGCGACACGCGTGTGTGGGTGCTCCCCAATCCCAGTGGGCTGAACGCGCACTGGACGGCCGCGACGATGGCGGAGGAGTTCGGGCGGTTGCGGGAGGCGGCGCTCGCCTAGGACTTGTCGTCATGGCCGGGCTGTCCCCGGGACTATGGCTGGGCTGTCCGGGGCTACGGTTGGGCCGTCTCCGTCACTATGGCCAGGAGCCGTATCTCGTCGTCCTGCTCCCGGTCGGCGACACCGACGGCGACCCAGCGGCCGGATCCGTCCGCCTGCCACACGTTCAGCTCGTCCACGACGTGGCTCGACGTGTTCCAGGGCTCGGGTATCACCTCGCCACGATCGATGCGCACTCTGACGGTGAGCATGCCCCAGGGCGGCTGCTGCCGCCCCCAACGGCTGTTCAGCTGCTCCGAGATGGCCTCCTTGACGTCGTGGAAGTCCTCCGCTGTCCCTGTTCGCTCCACCGCGTCGGCCGTCCGTGCCCCGTGGCTCGTCGCTAACTCCGCGATGAAATACCCCGGTCCCGCCATGCCTGCGTCCGACCTGCCGTGCTCCGCCGGGAAGGGGCGGGAGCACAGCTCGTCGATCGCGGCCAGGTACCGCTCGATGTCCATGGGGTCCAGTAAACCTGCCGGGACTGACAGTTGGAGGCGGGGCGCCTGCCCCGCAGGTCACGCGTCCCGGCGCCGTATGCTCCAGGCTCCCGCCAGCAGCGCCGCCACCGTCCAGCACGCGGTCACCGCCAGCCCGCTCCAGGGCCCGAGCGTGCCCTCGGGCGTCTCGTGGAGAACCACCTGTCCCGCCTTGTCGGGCAGGAAGTCGGCGACGGTGCCGGACTTGTCTCCGACCACGAAGGACACGAGGAGCAGAAAGGGGATCAGGATGCCGAGTGTGGCGACACCGCTGCGCAGCAGGGCCGTGAGTCCGGCCGCGAGCAGGGCCATCAGCGCCAGGTAGACGCCGCAGCCGACGGTGCCGCGCAGTCCCTCGGTCCAGGTGAGCCCGTTCGCCTTCTCGCCGAGGACCGCCGTGCCCACGGCCAGGCTCACGACGCCCGTGACCAGACCGACGGCCAGAGCCGGTACGCCGACGGCCACCGCCTTGGCCGCGAACCACCGCCCCCGCTGGGGGACGGCGGACAACGAGACGCGAAGGGCGCCGGCCTGGAACTCGGACGAGACGGCCGTCGCGCCGAAGGCGACCGCCGCGACCTGCCCGAAACTGACCCCGAAGAACGCCGCGAACAGCGGGTCGAAGTCCCCGCCTCCGTCGAGTGCGGCGAGCGCCGAGAAGGCCGCGGTGGCGAAGACGATCGCGCCGAGGGCCCAGAGCATCGACCGCAGGGTACGGATCTTGATCCACTCGGCGTGGAGTACGGGTGCGAACGCCATGATCAGGCCTCCTGGGGCTGGGCGGGGGTCGAGGTGAACTCGGCTTCTGCGGCCGTCAGATCGAGGTAGGCCTGTTCCAAGGTGCCCTCTTCCGCCGAGAGTTCGAGGAGGGGCAGTCCGGCATCCGAGGCGAGGCGGCCGATGTCCTCCACGCGCGCGTGGTGGACGGTCCACCGCCCCTCGTCGTCCTCGCTCGCTTCGTAACCGTGCCGCGTGAGGAGCCCCCGCAGTGCGGGGCCGTCGGTGGTGCGTACCCGGACGCGCGGCTCCACGCGCGCGTGGATGAAGTCCCGCATGGGAGTGTCGGCGAGCAGCCGTCCGCGGCCGAGGACGATCAGGTGGTCGGCGAAGGACGCGGTCTCGTTCATGAGGTGACTGGAGACCAGGACGGTGCGGCCCTCGCGGGCGAGGCGGCGCAGCAGTTCGCGGATCCAGATGATGCCTTCGGGGTCCAGACCGTTGGACGGTTCGTCGAGCAGCACCACGGGCGGGTCGCCGAGCAGGGCGGCCGCGATGCCCAGGCGCTGGCGCATCCCCAGGGAGTACGTCTTCACGCGGCGCCGCGCGACCGAGGCCAGTCCGGCCTCCTCCAGGACCTCGTCGACGCGGCCGGCCCCGATGCGGTTGCCTGCCGCGAGCGCCCGCAGATGGTCGCGGGCGGTCCGTGAACCGTGCGGTGCCTGGGCGTCGAGCAGCGCGCCCACGTGGCGCAGGGGTTCGTCGAGGGTGGCGTAGGCGCGGCCGCCGACCGTGGCGGTGCCGGACGTCGGGCGGTCCAGGCCGAGGACGAGGCGCAGGGTGGTGGACTTCCCGGCGCCGTTCGGGCCGAGGAAGCCGGTGACCCGGCCGGGGAGCACGCGGAAGGTGAGGTGGTCCACGGCGCGGTTGCTGCCGTACTCCTTGGTGAGGTCCTGTGTGTCGATGCTGGTCATGTTGGACAGCCTGGCCCGGGGAACGGGGTCGGTTCCTCCCCCGGGCGCGGAGATCGTCTCCCCCGCTCGGGGGAGGTCCGTTGTCAGTGGTGGCTGGCAGGATGCCGGAATGGCCCGCTTCCTGCGCCCGCTGTTCCGGGGGACGACGTACACGCGCTGGTTGCACCTGTGGGTGCCGATGCTGTTCGAGAGCGTGTGGCTGTTCATCGACATGTCGAAGCCGTGGGTGCCCGCGCTGCTGCTGATTCCGGTCGGGTTGATCCCGGCCGTGCGGCACGGCGAGGGTGTGCAGGCGCAGTTGCTGCTGGTGCCGGGTAAGCGGGACTCGGGGATCTCCACGGTGCCGTCGGTGACCTGGCGGGACCGGCTGCGTACGGTGCTGTGGCTGGAAGTGCGGATGGCCCTGGGCGCGGTGGCCATGGGCACCACCACCTGGGGGCCGTTGCTCACCTTCGACCTGATGGGGGCGGCGTTCGGGCGCGTGCCGTACGACAACCCCATCCTCGACATCGCGCAGCCGCACTGGGCGTACGCCCTGCTGGCTCTGCTCCCCCTCATCGCGCTGTACGGCCTCGTGGTCGGTCTCGGAGAGCTGGTCACCGCCATCGCGCGCCGCCTGCTCGGGCCCTCCCCGGCCGAGCGGCTCGCCGCCCTGGAGGAGCGCACCGAGCAGTTGTTGGAGCGCAACCGCATCGCCCGGGAGCTGCACGACTCCATCGGGCACGCGCTGACGGTGGCGGTGGTGCAGGCGGGGGCGGCGCGGGCCGCGGGCGACCCGGAGTTCACGGACCGGGCCCTGGACGCCATCGAGGACACCGGCCGGGCCGCGCTGGAGGACCTGGAGCGGGTCCTCGGCATCCTGCGCGAGGCGGACCGCCCGGTGAGCAGCCGCCCGACCCTGACCGAGGCCGACCGGCTGCTGGAGTCGGCGCGGGCCTCCGGCGCCAAGGTCGACGCCGAGCTCTCCGGGCCCCTGGAGACCGTGCCCGGCCCGGTCTCCCGCGAGGGTTACCGCATCCTCCAGGAATCGCTGACGAATGTGCTGCGGCATGCGGGCGGCGTGCCCGTCCAGGTCCGCGTCGCGGTGGCGGGCGGCTCGCTCGGCCTGGAGGTCCGCAACCCGCTGACCGCGGAGATACCCGGGCCGGGGCGGGGCAGCGGGCTGCGGGGGATACGGGAGCGTGCGGCGTTGCTCGGTGGCCGGGCGCAGACGGGCCCGGACCGGGGCGACTGGCAGGTGCGGGTCGAGCTGCCGCTGCGCTGACCGGTGGCGGCGCCCGCGCAGGCCGGAAGCCGACCCTGGCATCGCACTGTTGATCTAGGCTGACCGGATGCCGGTCACCGTCCTGCTCGTCGACGACGAACCCCTCGTGCGCGCTGGGCTGCGAGCCGTACTGGAGTCGCAGCCCGACATCGAGGTCGTCGGGGAGGCGGCCGACGGTGCCGCGGTGATCCCCTTGGTGCGGCAACTGCGGCCGGACGTCGTGGCCATGGACGTCCGTATGCCGCTGCTGGACGGCATCGAGGCCACGCGTGCGGTGCTGCGGACCGTGCCGGAGCCGCCGAAGATCCTCGTGGTGACGACGTTCGAGAACGACGAGTACGTGTACGAGGCGCTGCGGGCGGGCGCCGACGGATTCCTGCTGAAGCGAGCCCGGCCTGCGGAGATCGTGCACGCCGTGCGGCTGGTGGCGGAGGGCGAGTCGCTGCTGTTCCCGGCGTCGGTGCGGCAGTTGGCCGCCGAGTACGGGGACGACGGCGGGAACCGGGAGGCGCGGGCGGCCATGGAGCGGGCCGCGCTGACGGGCCGGGAGGCGGAGGTGCTGCGGCTGATGGCCCGCGGACTGTCCAACGCGGAGATCGCCCGGCGGCTGGTCGTCGGCACGGAGACGGTGAAGTCGCATGTGAGTTCCGTCCTCGCCAAGCTCGGCGCGCGGGACCGTACGCAGGCCGTGATCGCGGCGTACGAGTCGGGGTTCGTGGCTCCGGGCTGACGGGAGCGCCGCTACTGCGCCGTCCAGGCCCGCCACCGGTCCGGACGCTGCGGCCCTCGCCGCTGTCGGCCAGGACGAGTACCATCCGCCCAACACGCGCACGAGCTGGGAGGACGGACGTTGGGGCGGCTGACCGGCGGGGACCCTTCGCTGCTGCGCAGGATCAATTCAGCGGTGGTGCTGCACGCGTTGCGCGCGACGGACCACGCGACGCTGACCGAGATCACCCGGGTGACCGGTCTGTCCCGGCCGACGGTCGAGGGCGTGGTCGAGGGGCTGGTCGAGACGGGACTCGTCGTGGAGCGGGCGGCCGACGAGGGCGCCGCACGGCGGCAGGGGCGGCCCGCGCGGCGGTTCCGGTTCCGGGCGGAGGCCGGTCATCTGCTGGGCCTGGACATCGGAGCCCACCGGGTGACAGCGCTCGTCGCGGATCTGGACGGCCAGGTGCTGGGCACGCTGTCCAAGGACGTCGACGAGAAGGCGCCGGCGGACGAACGGCTGGAGCGGCTGCGCACGACGGTCGCGGAACTGCTGCGCCGCGTGGGCGTCTCCCGCGGCTCGCTGCGTGCGGTCGGCGTGGGCAGCCCCGGGGTCGTCGAGACCGACGGCACGGTGCGGCTGGGCACGGCCCTTCCGGAGTGGACGGGGCTGAAGCTGGGCGAGCGGCTGAGCCGTTCGTTCAAGTGCCCGGTGCTGGTCGAGAACGATGCCAACGCGGCGGCGGTCGCCGAGCACTGGAAGGGCGCGGGCACCGACTCCGACGACATGGTGTTCGTGCTGGCGGGCCTCAGCCCCGGCGCCGGTTCGTTGATCGGCGGGCGGCTGCACCGGGGGTTCGGGGGCGCGGCCGGGGAGATCGGAGCCCTGCATCTGCTGGGCCGCGGCGCCAGGCCGGAGGCGTTGCTGTCGACCACCGACGAGCCCCTGCATCCCCTGGACGAGCAGGCGGTGGCCGAGGTGTTCGCGCACGCGCGTGAGGGCGACGAGCGGGCCCGCGCGGCCGTCGACCGCTTCGTCGACCGGCTCGTCCACGACGTGGCGACGCTCGTCCTGGCACTCGACCCCGAGGTGGTCGTCATCGGCGGCTGGGCGGCCGGCCTGGACGGCGTGCTCGACCCGCTGCGCGGCGAACTGGCGCGCTGCTGTCTGCGCCCTCCCAGGGTGACGCTCTCCAAGCTGGGTGCGGCGGCCGTCGCGACCGGGGCACTGCGGTTGGCGCTGGACCATGTGGAGGAGGAGCTGTTCGCGGTGGAGAGCACGGTGACGGCGCGGCGCTGAGCGGCAGAGGAGCCTCGCGCGGTCGGGCACAGAAAATCGCGCCCCGGACATCCCGGGGCGCGACTGGTGCGGCTTCTCGGACGGTTCAGGAGGCGCGGCGCTCCGGACCGTGGTGGATCTCGACACCGTCGTGGTCACCGAAGGTCAGCCGGCAGGTGTCGGCCCGGTAGGTGGCCACGGAGACCGCCGCGGTGCGCCCCGCGGCGAAGAAGCGGGTCGTGACGACGAGGACCGGGGCGCCGGGCAGCCGGTCGAGCTCCTTGGCGTCCTCCGCGCTGGCCGAGCCCAGCTCCACCGCACGGTCCTGGCCCTCCAGCTCCAGGTGCCGGAGCTCGCGCAGCACGGCACGCGCGCGGGCCGCACCGGAAGGGGTGTCTATGGCGGGGAGGGCGGGCACGGAGGACGCCGGGACGTAGACCAGTTCGGCGGCGACGGGCTGGCCTCGGCTCACCCGGGAGCGGCGCACCGTGTGCACCTGCTCGCCGTGGACGGACTCCAGGAGGTCGGCCACCGCCGCGGGCGGAGCCGCCACCGTGCAGTCGGCGGGCTGCCAGGCGTCGCCGGCCGCGCCCGGCCAGGTGTGCTCCTCGGTTCCGACGGCCACCCCCATGCGCGGCGGGGCGACAGTGGTGCCGACTCCGCGGCGGCGCTGGAGCCGGCCTTCCAGTTCGAGCTGCTCCAGTGCCTGGCGGAGCGTGGCGCGGGCCACGCCGAAGCGGGCCGCCAGGTCACGCTCGTTGGGCAGGATCTCACCCACCGAGAACTCGGAGTCCAGTGCTTCACTGAGCACGGTCTTGAGGTGCCAGTACTTCGGCTCCGGCGCCGTTTCGAGCTGCGTGGTCCCCACCCTGTCCTCCGCGTTTCGCCGTGGCCGGCGGCGTTTTAGCGCCCTTGTTTATTAAAGGTTGTTGCACTTTCTCTGCGACCATAAGGCGGCCCTCACCCTTGGTCAAGACCAATCCCGGGGAGTAGGACGGCTGCGTGGTGAGGTGGCTAGTCCCGCGACGGCTGGTGGTCGACCGTCAGCGACAGCAGCTTCTCCGGGTTGCGCAGGATGTAGACGCACTGGACCCGGCCGTCCACGACGTCGAGTTGCAACACGCTGTCGACCTTGTCGCCGGACAGGGTGACCAGCGCGGGCCCGCCGTTGATCTCCATGAAACGGAACGACACGTCCGGTACTCCCTTCCGGGCCGCACCGTGCATGAACCGCCCCACCTTGTCGGCCGACTCCAGCACCCGCACGGGCGCCTGCGCGAGACCGCCGCTGTCGCCCACCAGGCGGACGTCGGGGGCCAGCAGCGACATGAGGTCCTCCAGGTCGCCCCCGGCCGCGGCGGCGAGGAACTTCTCCGTCATCTCGCGGCGCTCGGCCGGGTCCACCTCGTAGCGTGGCCGCCGCTCGTCCACGTGCTTGCGGGCCCGTCCGGCGAGCTGGCGCACGGCGGGTTCGCTGCGGTCGAGGACGGCCGCGATGTCGGCATACGGGTAGCCGAAGGCCTCGCGGAGGACGAAGACCGCGCGCTCCAGCGGTGACAGGGATTCCAGGACGACGAGGACGGCCAGCGACACGGAGTCCGCGAGCACGGCCCGCTCGGCGGCGTCCGGAACCGTGTCCGCGAAGTCGGTGATGTACGGCTCGGGCAGCCAGGGGCCGACGTACGCCTCGTTGCGCGACTTCACGTGGCGCAGCCGGTCGATGGCGAGCCGGGTGGTGATCCGGACGAGGTAGCCGCGTGGTTCGCGCACGTCGGCAGGGTCGGTACCGGACCAGCGCAGCCACGCTTCTTGGACCACGTCCTCCGCGTCGGCCACCCGACCGAGCATGCGGTAGGCGACGCCCATCAGGACGGGCCGGTGTTCTTCGAAGACCTCGGTCGCGGTGTCGGTGGTCACGCCCTCCATCCCATCCGACGGGTGCCGCCCTGTCCAGGCGACGCCCGGCGGCCACTTAGGCGTGGCGACCCGGACGTGGCGCGGGCGGGCGCCCGCGATCCCAGTGCGACCCCGGCACCGACCAGCGCGCTGCCGAGGGCCTGTGCGAGGCCGTACGAGCCCGTGCCGACGAGGGGGGCGGTGCAGGCGGCGGCCACGGGGATGAGACCGGAGAAGAGCGTGGCGCGCTCCGCGCCGATGCGCTCCATGCCCATGTACCAGCAGACGAAGCCGATGACGGTGACGACCACCGCCTGCCACAGCAGCGCGGCCGTCTCGGTCGGGTCCGGTGTGCGCAGCCAGGCGGTGCCCTCCGTGAGGACGCCGGCCGCCGCCGACTCGACCGCGGCGATCCCGCACACCGTGGCCGACAGCAGCCGTGGTCCGAGCGGGCGCAGCACCGGCACGGCGAGCACCGCGAAACCGACCTCCCCCACCAGGGCGCCCAGGGAGAAGGCGATTCCGGCGCCGTCGGTACGGCCCCACCCCTGGACCGTGAACGCGCCCGCCGCGACGAGCGACGCGCCGTACAGGACGAGCCGCTGCGGTCGACGCCCCTCCATGAGGGGGATGACCACGGCGACGACCACGGGCGCACAGCCCACGAAGACGCCGGGTACGGCGGGTTCCGCGGTGCGCTCGGCCGCGATCACCGCGAGGTTGAACCCGACCATGCCGACGGCCGCGAGCAGCGCCAGCCGCGCCCACTGACGCGGGGCCAGCCGCCGCAGGGCTGCCGAGCCGCCGCGGCCGACCAGCGGGAGGAGCAGCAGACAGGCGAGGCCGTAGCGGAGGAACTGGCCGCCCGCGTACGGGTAGTCACCCAGGAGGCTGTTGGCGGTGAAGGAGGCGCCGACGAGGACGCAGGCGAGGGCGGTGAGGAGGGTTCCGCGGGTGGTCGTGGCGTTCATGGTGGTGACGCTATGAAGGCGGGCGGTCCGGTTTAAGGTCCACTTCCATGACGTCATCGGGGACCAATCCGGAAGGCCGGCGAGGTCCGCAGGGTCCGCCGTCGGGTTCCGCTCCGTGGGCCGCCTCCTGGGAACTGCTTCTGCCGGCCGCCTCCGCACCGGCACGCGCGCGTGGGCGCACGTTGCAGGCGGCGCTGCGCGAGGCGGTCCGTACGGGGCGGCTCGCGCCGGGCACCCGGCTGCCGTCCAGCCGTGAACTGGCCGCCGATCTCGGCGTGTCACGGGGACTGGTGACAGAGGCGTATGAACAGCTGGCCGCCGAGGGGTATGTGAGGAGCGGGCGGGGCTCGGGCACCTGGGTGGGCGATGCCGTACGGTCCGCGCGCCCCCGGGCGCGTGACCTCGCCCCGCGTCTCCCCGGTGCCCGCGCCGACTTCCTCCCCGGGACACCGGACCTGTCGCTGTTCCCGCGTGCCGCGTGGGCGGCGGCACAGCGCGGAGTGCTCGCCGAACTCCCGCACCACGCGCTGGGCTACCCCGATCCGCGCGGGCTGCCCCGGCTGCGTACGGCGCTCGCGGAGCTCCTCGCCCGGCGCCGGGGCGTGGTCGCGGACCCGGAACGGATCGTGGTGGTCTCGGGCGTGGCCCAGGCGGCGGCCCTGCTGGGTTTCGTGCTCCACGCGCGCGGGGTACGCACCGTTGGCGTCGAGGACCCCGGGAGCCCCCAGCACAACGCGCTGTACGCCTCGGCGGGCATCGGCGCCGTACCGCTGCCGCTGGACGCGGAGGGACTGGCCATGGGCCCGCTGCGGGAGGCGGGGGTACGGGTCGTCGTGACCACGCCCTCCCACCAGTTCCCGTCCGGGATCGCGTACTCGGCGCGCCGGCGGGCCGAACTCCTCGGCTGGGTACGCTCGTTGGGCGGGTTGGTCGTCGAGGACGACTACGACGGGGACTTCCGCTACGACCGGGCCCCTGTGGGTGCGCTTCAGGGCCTCGACCCCGAGCGGGTCGCGTACACCGGGTCCGTCAGCAAGTCCCTCGCCCCGGGGTTGCGGCTCGGCTGGCTGCGCGTCCCTCAGGCGCCGGCCGAGGAGGTCGTGGAGCGGAAGCGGACCATGGACCTCGGCCATCCGACGCTCGACCAGGCGGTGTTCGCCCGCTTCGTCGAGCGGGGCGACTACGACCGTCAACTGCGGCGCTGCCAGCGCGCGTACCGGGAGCGGCGCGACGCGCTCGTAGCCGCCCTGGAGGAACACCTTCCCGGCACGGAGGTGTCCGGGATCGCGGCGGGGCTGCACGTCATCGCCACGCTGCCCGACGCGTACGGACCGCTGGACCGGTTCATGAGACGGGTGACGGCGGCCGGGGTCTCGGTGCGTCCGCTCGCGGACCACGGGCGGGTTCCGGACGACCGGGTGCGGTTGGTGCTGGGATACGCGCATCTGTCGCCGGGGCGGATTCGTGAGGGGGTGCGACTGATGGCTCGGGTCGCTCCGTGAGGGCACGGGCCGCTCCCTCCCGTGCCTGAGGTCCCGTGCCCGAGGACCCGTGCCTGAGGACCCGTGAACCGGCTCCCGAGGGCGCGACGCGCCCGGAGTCGCACGCCGGTTCCTTTCTTCGCGCGGTCGGCTGTTCACTTGTGGTTTCCGTGTGAGCCGTGGTGCACCAGTAGTTGTGGCAGTGCCCATTGGCCGGATCCGTCCCTGGAGGCGCATTCATGTCACACCGTTCGCAGAGCCCCCTGCCCGGCCGCCGCAGCGTGCTGCGCGGCTCTCTCGCCGCGTCTGCGGCCCTGGCCGTGCCCGCCACCCTCGGCGCGGCACCCGCGTTCACGCTGTCCGGACGGCCGCAGGCCGGATGGGGCGTGCAGACCGGGGACGTGACCACCAATTCCGGCCTGGTGTGGGTGCGCTCCGACCGCCCGGCCCGGATGATCGTCGAGACGTCCGCGACCGAGTCCTTCCGTAACCCGGTCCGCCGGCACGGCCCCCTGCTCGGCTCCGGCACGGACTTCACCGGGACGACCCGGCTGCGCGGCCTGCCGTCGGGCGAGCAGATCCACTATCGCGTCCTGCTGGCCGACCCGGACGACCCGCGCCGCACCGGCGAGCCGGTCACCGGCACGTTCCGTACGGCACCGGCGAAGCGCCGTGACGGAGTGCGCTTCGTGTGGTCGGGCGACCTGGCGGGACAGGGCTGGGGCATCAACCCGGACCTGGGCGGCTACCGCATCTTCGACGCGATGGGCGCGCTGGACCCGGACTTCTTCCTGTGCAGCGGCGACAACATCTACGCCGACGGGCCGATCGCGGCGACGGCGACGCTTCCCGACGGCAGCGTGTGGCGGAACATCACCACCGAGGAGAAGTCCAAGGTCGCGGAGTCCCTCGCGGAGTTCCGCGGCAACTTCCGCTACAACCTGCTGGACGAGAACCTCAGGAACTTCAACGCCCAGGTGCCGTCGATCATCCAGTGGGACGACCACGAGGTGCGCAACAACTGGTACCCGGGCCAGGTGATCCTGGACTCCGACACCCGCTACACCGAGAAGAGCGTCGACGTCCTGGTGGGGCGCGCGCGGCAGGCGTTCAGCGAGTACTTCCCCATCTCCACGCTGCGGCCGGGCGAGCGGGACGGCCGGGTCCACCGAGTGCTGCACCAGGGCCCGCTGCTGGACGTGTTCGTGCTCGACATGCGCACGTACCGCAACGCCAACTCGCCGGACGACCAGACCACCGACCCGCAGGGCATCCTCGGCGCCGAGCAGCTTGAGTGGCTGAAGCGCGAGTTGTCCCGGTCGCGTGCGGTGTGGAAGGTGATCGCCGCCGACATGCCGCTCGGCCTGGTCGTCCCCGACGCGACCGAGGGCAAGCAGCACATCGAGGCCGTGGCGCAGGGCGACCCGGGCGCTCCGCTGGGCCGTGAGCTGCAGATCGCGGAGCTGCTGCGGTTCATCAAGCACCGCAGGATCACGGGCACGGTGTGGCTGACCGCCGACGTCCACCACACCTCGGCCCAGCACTACCAGCCGTCGCGGGCCGCGTTCACCGACTTCGAGCCGTTCTGGGAGTTCGTCTCCGGACCGCTCAACGCGGGTGCGTTCCCGGCGAGCGCCCTCGACAACACCTTCGGCCCGGAGCGGGTGTTCGTGAAGGCGCCGACCGCCTCGAACGTCTCGCCTGCCGGCGGTTACCAGTTCTTCGGCGAGGTCGACATCGACGGTGACAGCGGGGAGCTGACGGTACGGCTGCGCGAGCAGGACGGGACCGTGCTGTTCACGAAGGTCCTGCAGCCGGGACGGGTCGGACAGTAACCCTGAGACGACCCTGACACCGATGGCGTCCGCACCTGCGCGCACAAAGAGCAGCAAAAGGTGCGGAACGCTACTTAACCGATCAGTCACAGAGAGTTCGTGATCACGCAACACCCTACCGTCACAGTGATTGCATGACTCCTGAGATGTCTGATGTGAAGCGGGCGAGAGACGGTCGCCCCGTCCACCACTGGCGACGGGACGTGGTGGAACTCGCCGCGCTGTTCACGGCCGTGGCGGTCGCCGACGCCGTGGCGAACCTGATCGGGCACGGGCCGGACGGTCCGGCGCTGCTGCTGATCTCGGCGTTAGTACTCATCGCCACGGCCGGCTTCCACATGTGGTGGTCACGCCGCCACGGCCACGCACCGCCGGCGGACGATACCGGCGCCCGGCCGCCCGCCGAGGAGCAGCAGGCCGGGCCGTCCGGGTCCGAGGGGGCGTTGGCGCTGTGGCGGATGAGGACGACGGTGAAGGACGAGCCCGGCTCGCTGGCCACGCTGTGCGGCGCGCTGGCCGGTCACCGGGTGGACATCCTCAGCCTGCAGACGCATCCGCTGGCCGAGGGCACGGTGGACGAGTTCCTGCTGCGTGCGCCCGAGGAGCTGCCCGCCTCCGAGATCACCCGTGCGGTGTCGCAGGCGGGCGGCGGAGATACGTGGATCGAGCGGGCCGACGCCCACGACCTCGTCGACGCGCCCACCCGGGTGCTGGGCCTCGCCACGCGGACGGCGCTGGACGCGGCGGAACTCCCGCTCGCCCTGCGCCAGTTGCTCGGCCGGTGCACCATCCGCTCGCTTCCCTCCCCCCAGTTCTCGGCTCCTCCCCCACTCTCGGCTTCGCTCGAGCGGGGGGACCCCCATGAGCAGGAGGGACCTCCGTCGGCTCCCGACGCGGCCCTGCCCCAGGAAGAGGCCCCGGAGGACACGGTGATGCGGCTGCGGGCGCCGGAGGGCGGGGTGATCACGGTGGAGCGGCCGTATCTGCCGTTCACGCCGACGGAGTTCGCGCGGGCGCGGGCCCTGGTGGAGCTGGACGCCCGGCTGGGTCCGCGGATTCCGCGCAGCCAGGACGTGCTGAAGCTGGCGGAGGGCAGCGACATAAAGGTACGGCGCGCCGACACGGACGACCTCGACGCGGCGAAGGCGATGCACGCGCGGTGCTCGGCGCGCACGCTGGGCCTGCGCTACCACGGCCCGGTGGGCGACGCCGACCGCTACCTCAACCACCTCCTCAGCCCCCGCTTCGGCCGCACCCTGGCCGTGCAGACGGCCTCGGGGAAGATCGTCGGTCTCGGCCACCTGATGTGGGACGGCGACGAGACGGAGGTCGCGCTGCTGGTCGAGGACGCGTGGCAGCGGCGGGGCATCGGCAGCGAACTGCTGGGCCGTCTGGTGACGATGGCGGCCGAGGCGGGCTGCGCGAGCGTGTACGCCGTCACGCAGTCCTCCAACACCGGCATGGTCGCCGCGATGCGCGGCCTGGGGCTCCCCCTCGACTACCAGATCGAGGAGGGCACCCTGGTCGTCACCGCCCGCCTGGACGCGACACCAATGGCCTCCCGTCTGCCGTACGAGAGGGCCCAGGAGCGCTAACGCTCCGCCGGGAGCGCCGGTCCGTGCCCAGCGCCCCGTCGAGGTCGCCCCACAGGTCCTCGACGTCCTCCAGGCCCACCGACATACGGAGCAGACGGTCGCTGACCCCGGCCCCGTGCCGGTCCGGCTCCGCGACGATGCGGTGGCTGATGGACGCGGGATGCTGGATCAGCGTGTCGACGCTGCCGAGGCTCACGGCCGGTGTGACGAGGCGGACGCCGGCGATCACCTCGTGGGGGTCGCCGTGGACCTCGAAGGCGACCATGGCGCCGCCGATACGCGGGTAGTGGACGCGGGCGACACGTGGGTCGGCGGCAAGGCGCCGGGCGAGTTCCGCGGCGGTCGCGGAGGCCGCGCGGACCCGTACCGGCAGGGTCGCGAGGCCGCGCAGCAGCAGGTAACCGGCGAGCGGGTGGAGGACGCCGCCGGTGGCGAAGCGGACCTGGCGCAGCCGCCCGGCGAACTCCTCGTCGCAGGCCACGACCCCGGCCATGACGTCCCCATGGCCGCCGAGGTACTTGGTGGCGCTGTGCAGGACGAGCCGGGCGCCGTGTTCCACCGGGCGTTGCAGCACGGGCGTGGCGAAGGTGTTGTCCGCGAGGAGCGGCACCGAACCGCAGGCGTGGGCGATGGCCCGCAGGTCGAGTTCGGCGAGGGTCGGGTTGGCCGGGGACTCGACGAGCACCAGCCCGGTGTCGGGGCGCAGCGCGTCCGCGATGCCGGCCGGGTCGACCCAGGTGACCTCCGAGCCGAGCAGTCCCGCGGTCAGCAGATGGTCGCTGCACCCGTACAGCGGGCGTACGGCGACGACGTGGCGCAGCCCCGTCGAGGCACGTGCGAGGAGCACGGCGCTCAGCGCGGCCATGCCGCTCGCGAACGCGACCGCGCTCTCGGTGCCTTCGAGCCGGGCGAGGGCCGTCTCGAAGCGGGCGACGGTCGGGTTGCCGAGCCGCCCGTAGACCGGTGTCCCCTCCGGCAGTGCGCCGTCGGCGGCGAAGGCGTCGATACGGGCGGCCTCGCCGCGGCTGTCGTACGAGGGATAGGTGGTCGACAGGTCGATCGGCGGGGCGTGCAGGCCCTGGCGCGCGAGGTCGTCGCGGCCCGCGTGCACGGCTTCGGTGGCCAGCGCGCGCGGCGTGGTGCGTGCGCGGTCGTACGCGTGCGTGCTCGATGGGTTCATGGGCGCCAGGGTGAACATCGAGCGGGCTGTCAGCGGTGAGCCCCGTGTTACGTTCGGCGCATGGCTGAATCCGTCGCACTGGATCCGGTGGATCTCCACCTTCTGCGGTTGTTGCAGAACGACGCCCGGACGACCTACCGCGATCTCGCGGCGCAGGTCGGGGTGGCGCCGTCGACCTGCCTGGACCGGGTGACGCGGCTGCGCCGCTGCGGCGTGATCCTCGGTCATCGGCTGCGGCTCGATCCGGCCAAGCTCGGTCGCGGCCTGGAGGCGCTGCTGTCCGTGCAGGTCAGGCCGCATCGACGGGAACTGGTGGGGCCGTTCGTGGAGCGCATCCGGGCCCTTGAGGAGTCACGGACGGTCTTTCATCTGACCGGCCCTGACGACTATCTCGTGCATGTCGCGGTCGCGGACATGGCGGATCTGCAGCGGCTGGTCCTCGACGAGTTCACCTCACGGCGGGAGGTGGCGCGGGTGGAGACCCGGTTGATCTTCCAGCAGTGGGACTGCGGGCCACTGCTGCCGCCTCGCGCCGACCGCGTCATGCCCTGAGCGGAATCCGGCCGTCCGGCGGCGCGCGCCTGGTTCACCGGGCTGACGCCGCCCCCACCGCCGTACCAGGATGGCCCGTATGTCTGACACCAAGAGCCCACTGCCCCGTGAAGTCGCCGACGCCTACGTCGACGAGCTCGTCGCCTTCGACCCGGTGACCGGTACGTACCTCGGTGTGAAGGAGAGTTCGAGCAAGCTGCCCGACACGTCGCCCGCAGGCCAGGAGGCCGAGGCGGAGCTGATGAGGGCGACGCTCGCCCGGCTGGACGAGGCGGAGCGGCAGCCGGGCGCGGACAGCGACATCGAGCGCCGCTGCGCGCGCCTGCTGCGCGAGCGGCTCACCGCGCAACTTGCCGTGCACGAGGCCGAGGAGGGCCTCCGGGCGGTCGGCAACATGTCGACGCCGGCGCACCATGTGCGCGACATCTTCACCGTGACCCCCACCGACACGGACGAGGACTGGGCGGCGATCGCCGCCCGGCTGCGCGCGGTGCCGGCCGCGCTGGCGGGCTACCGCGAGTCCCTCTCCCTCGGTCTGGAGCGCAAGCTGTACGCGGCTCCACGCCCCACCGCCACGTTCATCGAGCAGCTCACCGAGTGGGCGGACATGGACGGTTCGGGCCGTGGCTGGTTCGAGGACTTCGCGTCGGCGGGCCCCGACGCGCTGCGCGCCGAACTGGACGAGGCGGCCGGCACGGCGACCGCGGCCGTCGTCGAACTGCGGGACTGGATGCGCGACACGTACACACCCACCGTCGAGGGCGCCCCGAACGTGGTGGGCCGCGAGCGGTACGCACGCTGGTCACGCTACTTCAACGGTACGGACCTGGACCTGGACGAGGCGTACGCGTACGGCTGGTCGGAGTTCCACCGTCTGCTCGTCGAGATGAAACAGGAGGCCGAGAAGATCCTCCCGGGCGCGAAGACGCCGTGGGAGGCGCTGGCGCACCTCGATGAGCACGGCCGGCACATCGAGGGCGTCGACGAGGTCCGGGAGTGGCTGCAGGTCCTGATGGACCGGGCGGTCGAGAAACTGGACGGCACGCACTTCGAACTCGCGGAGCGGGTACGGAAGGTGGAGTCCCGCATCGCCCCGCCGGGCGGCGCCGCGGCCCCGTACTACATGGCTCCGTCCGAGGACTTCTCACGCCCGGGCAGTACCTGGCTGCCCACCATGGGGCTGACCCGCTTCCCGGTGTACGACCTGGTGTCGACCTGGTACCACGAGGGCGTCCCCGGCCACCACCTCCAGCTCGCGCAGTGGGTGCACGTCAAGGACGACCTCTCCCGCTACCAGGCCGCCGTCGGCGGCGTCAGCGCGAACGTGGAGGGCTGGGCCCTGTACGCGGAGCGGCTCATGGACGAGCTGGGCTTCCTGGCGGACGCGGAGGAGCGGCTCGGCTATCTCGACGCGCAGATGATGCGTGCGGCCCGCGTCATCGTCGACATCGGTATGCACCTGGAGCTGGAGATCCCGGCCGACTCCCCCTTCCGTCCGGGGGAGCGCTGGACGCCCGAGCTGGCCCAGGAGTTCTTCGGCGCGCACAGCAGCCGCCCGGCGGACTTCGTGGAGAGCGAGCTGACCCGCTATCTCACCATCCCCGGCCAGGCCATCGGCTACAAACTCGGCGAGCGCGCCTGGCTGTTGGGCCGCGAGAACGCGCGGCGGCGCCACGGCGACGCCTTCGACCTCAAGGCCTGGCACATGGCGGCCCTGTCCCAGGGTGCCCTGGGCCTGGACGACCTTGTGGACGAACTGTCGCAGCTCTGACGGTGCGGTGGGCGGGGGACGGATGCCGGCGGGTCTCCGCGGCATCCGTCACGCGCCCACGCGTCCCGTCTCAGCGACGGAACCCGCCCTCCGAGTCGATGACCTGCCCGGTGATCCACGCGGCCTCGTCCGTGGCAAGCCAGGAGATGAGGCGGGCGGGGTCGTCGGGCATGCCCCAGCGGCCGGCCGGGAACATCGCGGCGATGGCCGCGTAGTCGTCGCCGCTTCTGTAGTCCGTGTCCACGGGGCCGGGGTTGACGGTGTTCACGGTGACGGCGAGGTCGGCGAGGGTGGTGGACAGAGAGCGGGTGATCGAGGCGAGGGCGCCCTTCTGGAGGGCGTACGCGATCTCGCCCGGCATGCCGCCCGCGATGTCCTGCCCGGAGGTCATCATCATCACGCGCCCGCCCGGGGTGCGCGGCGGGAGGGCGGCCCGGAGCCGGGCGTACGCCTGGACGAGGAGGAGCACCGAGCGGGTGTCGACCGCCCAGTGGGCGTCGAGCATCGCGGAGTCGATGGTGTCGAGCGCGCCGTCCGAGCCGGAGAGGGCATGGTTGGCGACGAGGATGTCGAGGCGTCCGCCGAGCGCGTCCGCGGCCCGTGACACCAGTTCGGCGGGCGCGGCCGGGTCGGACAGGTCGCCCGGCCCGTCGAGCACCCGCGCGTCCGGGTCGCCGAGCACCTCGCGCACACCGGCGGCCACTTCCTCCGGATGGTCGGCGCCCCAGGGCATGGCGGTGTCGTGCGGCACGTGGTGGTGCAGGTACACGCTCGCCCCGTACGCGGCGAGACGGCGGGCCACGGCGTAACCGATGCCGCCGCGTCTGCTCGCCCCGGTGACGAGGGCCGTGCGACCGCGCAGGGGCAACGGGTCGCGACGCAGTTCTTCCGGCGCGGGGTGTGGGAACTGAGGCATGGGCGCCCATGATGCGGGGCGGGCGCGTGCGGCGCATGCGAATTTCGTACGCCCCGCACCGCGGCGCCGGTCAGGCGGCGAGCTGTCGCAGCCTGACGAGCCCCAGCCAGGTCTCGGGACCGGCCGATACGTACGCGGCGCTCACCCCGTAGCGTCCCGGCTCCAGTTCGACGCGCAGATGGTCCGTGCGACGCGAACCGTCCCCCGGCCAGGCGGCGTCGAACACGACCACCGAGCCCGGCACCCGCCACTCCACCTCCGGTTCCCACAGCGCGGACTCCAGCGCCGTGGGAACCCCCGCGAGGAGTTCGTCCTCGGAGTTCGCTGCGTACCACCGGACGAAGGTGCCGTGCTCGGGGAGGTAAGCGGTCGAGGCGGGTTCGTCGCCCAGCACGAGAGCCCTGGTGTCACCGACGGGGAGTAAACCGATGGAGCCGTTGATGTCGCAGGCCCGATCGTAGTCGGACGACAGCTCGCCGCCGTCCGCTCCCGTCCAGAACGGCAACACCACTTCAGGTACCGCGATGAGCGGTCCCCCGCCCGACTCCACCCACTGCGTCACACCTGGAACCGCGTATCGAGACATGCGAAGAGAAACTACACGGGGCGCGCCGGACGATGATCAGTGTCCCCTACATTTTCAGCAGCCGCAGTCCTCCGCGTCCACCGGTGCGGTCAGCATGTCGGTGGCGCGGCGTTCAGGGCCCTCCCACGTCTCGTACGCGAAGCCCTCCCGCACCCAGTACTCGAAGCCGCCGAGCATCTCCTTGACCCGGAAACCGAGTTCGGCGAGGGCGAGGGCAGCACGGGTGGCACCGTTGCAGCCCGGGCCCCAGCAGTACGTGACGACGGGGACCGCCTTGTCGAGGAGTCGCTCCGCCTGGTCGGCGATGAGGGCGGTGGGCAGGTGGACCGCACCGGGGACGTGGCCCTGGTCCCAGGACTCCGTGGAACGGGAGTCGAGGATGGCGAAACCGGGGTCGCCGTCGGCGGCGAGGGCGGCGGCGACGTCGGACACGTCGGTGTGGAAAGCGAGGCTCGCGCGGAAGTGGGCGGCGGCGGCCGCGGGGGACGCCGGGGCGACGCGCAGGACGGGGTTCACAACAGTCGTCGTGGTCATGGCGGGAAATCTATGTCCGGTGATCCAGCTCCCTGAAGAGGCAATCCACGGCGTGGGTCTTGATCGGCCGGGGATTCCCCTGTTGTGTGAGGGGCATGACCTCGTATTCTCCGGACGCCACCGACTGGCGCATCCTCGACGTCCTCCAGCGGGAGGGCCGGGCCAGTTTCGCCGAGCTGGCGCGGGCCGTCTCGATGTCCGCGAGCGCGGTCACGGAACGGGTGCGGCGGCTGGAGGAGGCGGGCGTCATCCAGGGGTACGCGGCGGTCGTGGACCCGGAGCGGCTGGGGCTGCCGATCCTGGCGTTCGTGCGGCTGAGGTACCCGCACGGCAACTACAAGCCGTTCCACGACCTCGTCGCCGCGACCCCGGAGATCCTGGAGGCGCACCACGTCACGGGCGACGACTGCTTCGTCATCAAGGTCGCGGCCCGTTCGATGCGTCATCTGGAGGAGGTGACGGGGAGGATCGGCGCGCTGGGGTCGGTGACCACGAGCGTCGTCTACTCGTCGCCGCTGCCGCGCCGCCCGCTGGGCCGCTGACCGCGCCCACCCCGCCTCATCCGGCCCCCCTCTGCCGTACGACCGACCCCGACCTGCCCTTCACGATCTCCAACTGGGCGTGGATGCGCCGTCGGAGGTCGGCGACGTGGCTGACGATGCCGACGCTGCGGTCGCGCTCGCGGAGCGCGTCCAGGACGTCCAGGACCTCGTCGAGGGTCTGGTCGTCGAGGCTGCCGAAGCCCTCGTCGATGAAGAGGGTGTCGAGGCGCACGCCGCCCGCCTCGTCGGTGACGACGTCCGCGAGGCCGAGCGCCAGGGCGAGCGACGCGAAGAACGTCTCGCCGCCGGACAGTGTCGCGGTGTCCCGCTCCCGGCCGGTCCAGGCGTCGACGACGTGGAGTCCGAGTCCGCTGCGGCCGCGTCCGGCGCGGTCGGCGGAGTGGACGAGGGTGTAGCGCCCGGACGACATGCGCCGCAGCCGTACGGTCGCCGCGGCGGCCACCTGTTCCAGGCGGGCGGCGAGCACGTACGCCTCCAGGCGCATCTTGCGTTCGTTGTCCGCGGAGGTGCCGGCCGCGAGGCCGGCCATGCGGGCCACGCGGTCGTACTCCTCGCGCAGCGGCGCGAGCCGCCGGACGGAGACGGCGGCCCGGGCGGACAGCCGGTCGAGTTCGGTGCAGCGGCGCGCGGCCGCGTCCCACGCGGAGACCGTGTCCTGGAGCCGCCTCCCGGCGGCTTCGGCGGCCCGCTCGGCCGTGTGCAGGTCGGCGGGCGGCTGCTGGGCGGCCGCGGCGGTGTCGGCCTCCGCCAGGACGGCGCGCACGGCGGCCTCCTCCGACTGCCAGGCGTCGAGCCGCCGTTGGAGGTCGCGGTGCTCCGCATCGTCGAGAAGCGCGGCCGCCGCGGCCTGCGGGGTGTCGAACCCGGCGCGGAAGGCGGCGTCGGCAAGACGGGCGTCGGCGTCCTTGAGCCGCTGCGCCGAGTCGTCGGCCGCGCGGGCCGTGTCGGCCGCTTCGGTGAGCAGTGCGGCCTGCCGTTCCAGTTGGGCGGCGCGTGCGGCCACGGAGTCGGCGGTGCCGCGCGCCTCGGCCAACTCGGCTTCCAGGGACGCCTTCTCGCGGTCCAGCGTGTCCCGCCGGGCGACCCTGGACGCGCCCCGGACCGCAGCCTCCTGCCCGGCGGCGAGCCGTAGCTCCCGCTCGTGCTCGGCCCTGCGCAGTTCCTCCTGCGCGGAGTGAAGCCCCAAGGCGCCTCGGCGGGCCTCGGCGTGTCTCTCCTCCAACTCGACCATCTGCTGGGCGAGTTGTCCGGTGGCCGTGTCTCCCGCCTCGGCGCTGGCCGCGGCCAGCGCCTCGCGTACGACACCGAGGCGCCGCTCGTCCTCGGCGCTCTCCTCCTCGGCGCGCTGGTGGGCGGCGAGGGCCTGCTCCTCGGCCTCACGACCGACGTGTCCGGCCACCTTGCGGGCGGGCCTCGGGTGTTCGGTGGCGCCGCAGACGGCACAGGGCTCACCGTCGGCCAGTTTGACGGCGAGCTCGGCGGCGATGCCCCGCAGACGCTGCTCCTTGAGGTCGAGCCAGTGGGCGCGGGCGTCCACGGCCCGTTCGCGGGAGGCGAGCGCACGCTGGTGAGCCTCATCCGTGTCGCCGGCCAGCTGGTCGCGCAGCCGTGCGGCGTCCAGCCGCCCCCGCGCGGGGTCGCGCTGCACACCGAGCTGTTCGGCCCGGGTGGCGGCCTCCTGGGCGGACTCGATCCGGCTCTGGAGGGCGGCGCGGGCCGTGTCCCAGCCGGAGAGCCAGCTCTCGGCCTCGTGGAGCACGTCCTCGTCGGCCCGCTCCTGGCGGTCCAGGTCGGCGCGCTCGGCGACGAGGCCGGCCAGCCGCTGCTCGGCGCGCCGGGCCGACTCCAGTCCGCCCAGCTCCTCGGCGGCCTTGCGTGCGGCGGCGGCGAGCCCCGCCGCACCGGCCTCGGCGTACGCCTGCGGGAGCAGGGCACGCGCGCGTGTCTCGTCCGTCGCGGCGCGGTGGTGCTCGGCCTCGGCCGCGTCCCGGAGGTCCAGCGCGGGCGCGACGGTCTCGGCCTTGCGGCCGCGCTCCATCCGCGTCTGCGCCTGGCGGTGGGAGTCGGCCCGCTCCTGAAGGAGCCGGGCCCGCTCCTTGGCCTCCGCGAACCTCCGTTGCTGTCGCGCCAGTTCGCGTACGTCGTCGAGGGTGCGCTCGGTGGCGGCCCGTGCCGAGTCGGCGGCGGCCCGTGCGCAGTGCGCGATGGTGAGCCGCTCGCGCGCCGTACTGCGGGCCACGGCCGCCCAGGCCAGCACCGCCTCGGCGAGCCCCGGGTCGCCCGGCGCCAGCTCGGGTGGGGGCGTCGCGTCACCGGCGGCCTGCTGCATGCGGTGCGCGTCGGCGAGCAACTCCGTGTCGCCCGCCCGGACTTCGGCCTCCGTGGTGCGCCTGCGCTCGGCGAGACGCTTCTCGACCTCGGCGAAGCGGTGCGTGTCGAAGAGCCGACCGAGGAGCTTTCCGCGGGCCTCGGCGTCGGCACGCAGGAAACGCGCGAAGTCCCCCTGGGGCAGCAGCACGACCTGGCAGAACTGCTCGCGGCTCATGCCGAGGAGCTGGGTGATCTCCTCGCCGATCTCCTGGTGGGAGCGGCTGAGGTCCTTCCAGGAGCCCGCCACCGGGTCGTACTCGCGCAGCCAGCTCTGCGCCTTGTCGAGTGTCGTGCCCGTGCCGCGCTTCTTGGGGCGCTCCCAGGGCGGCTGCCGGGTGACCTCCAACCGGCGTCCGGCGACGGTGAGTTCGAGCCGGACCTCGGTACGGGTCGTGGGCGCCGCGTGGTCGCTGCGCAGGGTCAGCCCCTGGCTGCTGTGCCGGGCGCCCGGCACCGAGCCGTACAGCGCGTAGCAGACGGCGTCGAGGACGGACGTCTTGCCCGCGCCCGTCGGACCGTGCAGCAGGAAGAGCCCGGCCGCCGACAGTTCGTCGAAGTCGACCTGCTGGGAGCCGCCGAACGGCCCGAAGGCCGTGATGTCCAGGTGGTGCAGCCTCACCGGGCGCCCTCCCGCACGGCCTCGTCGGCACGTACCGCGTCGAACGCGTCCTGGAGCACGGCCTGTTCGCGCTCGTCGGGCCCCGCGCCGCGCACATGGGCCACGAAGTCCTCCGCGATCTGCCGGTCGTCGCGGCCCGCGAGGCGTCTGGCGTAGGAGACGTCCGGGTCCTCGGGGGACCGCTCAGGGGCGAAGACGAGGCTGAGCGTGTGCGGGAAACGCTCACTCAGCCGTGCCATGGGGTCGGCCGGGCGGACGGGGTCGGTGAGGGTCGCCTCGATCCACGCGCCCTCGTACGGCGCGAGCTCCGGGTCGGCGAGCAGGTCCTCCAGCTCCCCCCGGATACGGGCCAGCGGGCGTGGCACCGGGCAGTCGACCCGCTCGGCCTCGACCGAGCCGTCGGCGCCGAGGTCGACGAGCCACATGCTCTTGCGGTGGTCCGTCTCCGAGAACGAGTACGCCAGCGGGGAGCCCGAGTACCGCACGCGCCCGGTGATGACCTGGCTGCCGTGCAGGTGGCCCAGCGCCACGTAGTCCACGCCGTCGAAGACTCCGGCGGGCACCGAGGCGACTCCACCCACGGAGATGTCGCGCTCGCTGTCGCTGGCCTCGCCGCCGGTGACGAAGGCGTGGGCGAGCACCACGGAACGCGTGCCCCCGGCGCGTGTGGCGAGATCCGCGCGGACCCGGTCCATGGCGGCGGCGAGCACGGCCTCGTGGCCCGGCTTGTCGACCCCGAACTCGTCCTTCACCAGCGCCGGTTCCAGGTACGGCAGCCCGTAGAACGCCACGTCGCCGTGGGCGTCGGCGAGCACCACGGGTGTGCCGCACGCCGAGGCGTCGGTCCGCAGATGGATGCCCGCGCGGCCGATGAGCCCGGCGCCGACGCCGAGCCGGCGCGCCGAGTCGTGGTTCCCGGAGATCATCACCGTCGGCACCCCCAGCTCCGCCAGCCGGTGCAGGGCGTCGTCGAACAGCTCGACCGCGGCCAGCGGGGGCACCGCCCGGTCGTACACGTCCCCCGAAACGACCACCACGTCCACCTCGCGCTCGCGCACGCATCGGACGAGGTGGCCGATGAACTCGGCCTGGGCCCCGAGCATGTTCACCCGGTGGAACGCCCGGCCGAGATGCCAGTCGGAAGTGTGCAGCAATTTCATGAAATCGCTCTGACCTGCACGTTTACCCCCATTACGCTGAAAAACCAGCACGAGCCAGCACGGGCTCTCCGTCAACACCCGCCACGCTAATGCATGCCGTCCCCTGATCCGGTATCGCGATCCGGGCGGTGGGAGAAGCGGCAGCGGGAAAGGGAGCCTGTCGGGGGTCCGGGCACCACGACGAGGAAGAACTCGGCTCCCGAGGCTGCACATTCGCATTCCTTGGCGGTGTGGGTCACCGTGTCCTGTTCGGGCCCGTAGGCCGTCGCCGGATGCTGAGTGGCGCCATCGGCCCGCGCCTGGCCCTCTTCCTCATGAGTGTCCGGGCCGGCCACCTCAGCGACCAGACGGAGGCGATCGAGTCGACCCTCGCACTGGCTGCCCGGCCGCCGCGCTGACAGCTCTTCTGGGCCGGGACGCCCACCGCCGGATCAGGAGGCCGGGGCCGGCCGCTTCAGCAACGTCTTGGACGCGAAGCTGATGAACAAGGCGGTCCAGTGCATCAACACCGGACGTAAGTGCAGCTGAGTCCGAGTACCGAGCAGTGGGCATCGCGCTGACGACGCTCACCGCTTGTTCGCGGTCGTCACAGGCCGCCGAGCGAACATCGCGGGGCCGCCCCATCTGCGTACGGCCCGGCCCCGCACGGCCTCATGGCGCCCAAAGTGGCCGCAGAACCTCCGGATGGCCACAGCGTGGGCAGCTTTCACGGCTGGGACAGCGTCGGCTCACCAGCACCGTGCCCGCGCTCCTCGACAGGTGGAACTGCACAACGCCGCTCGAAGAGTTGCCGGTTCGGCACACCCCGCGGCCACCCCCGCCTACCGGCCGGCGGGCAGCCGCAGGGTGAACACCGTCTGCGTGCCGGGCACGCTCGTCACGGAGACCTCTCCCTTGTGGGCCTCGATGAGCTGCCGGACGATGGACAGGCCGAGGCCGCTGCCTCCGGTGCGCCTGCTGCGGGACTTCTCAGCCCGCCAGAAACGGTCGAACACCTTGGGCAGGTCCTCCGGCTGGATGCCGCTGCCGGTGTCGGCGACCTGGATCTCGACCTCCTCGACGCCGCGGTGGGCGGTGAGCGTCACCGTGCCGCCGGGCGGGGTGTGGCGTACCGCGTTGGACATCAGGTTGCCCAACATTTGGCGCAGCCGGACCGGGTCGGCGTCGACAACCGGATCACCCGCGGTATGGGTGAGCACCGTGACACCCGCCGACTGAGCGTTCGCCCGGTGCGCGGCGGCGACCTGCTCGACCACCTCGCGCACAACCAGCCGCTCCGGGTGCAGCCGCAGCGTCCCGGCGTCGGCCGCGGCAAGGACCTGTAGGTCGTCGATGATGTGCTGCAGCAGCAGTGCCTGGTCCTGGAGCGAGGAGATCAGGGCGGCGTCGGGCACGGCGATACCGTCCTGCGCGGCCTCCAGCCACCCGCGGATATTGGTCAGCGGTGTGCGCAGCTCGTGCGCGATGTCGCTGACCATGGCCTTGCGCAGCTCCTCGATGCGTTCCCGCCGTTCGGACAGGTCGTTGAAGGCGGCGGCCAGATAGCCGGTCTCGTCCTTGGTGGTGACCGGGACACGGACGTGCTGCCCGCTCGGGTCGTGGGCCGCGTCGGCCAGCGCACGCAGCGGCCTTACCAGCCGTACCGCGATGACGGTGGTCACCGCGACCGTCAGTGCCAGGACCAGGCCGGTGACGCCCACGATCCGGGCGGTGTTGGTCGGGGACAAGTCGAACACGGGGGTGGCCGGGCCGGAAGACGCCGCGACGAACAGGAGGGCGGGCGGGGCCACATAGCCGGCCAGTTGGTCACCCCGCGCCTCCTCGACGCAGTTCTCGACGGTCTCGATCTCGTCCGGAGTCCCCTTGAACGGCACGACGAAGTCCGCAAGTGGCACCAGGCGGTCGTCGTAGGTGGTCACGCCGCGGCGCCGCGCGCAACCGGCCACCAGCCTCCCCAACTCCTCAAGAGCGCCGGCCTCAGTTCTGGTGGGTTCCTCGAGTGCTGTGGCAGGGCACACCTGCTCGCTCAGACCTCGGGAAACGGAGGCCGAAGGGGACGTCAGGACGTAGGGCCGCCCGCCGGCCCGGACGGCCACCTGGGCCCGAAGTCCTATGCCGGACAGGCACGTGGCGCGGTCACGGGCAAGGCGTTCGAGGCGCTGTCGTTCCCGGGCGGGAAGGCGGTACGGACCCACGGCCCGCGGATCGATGCGTGAAGTCTCCCAGCCGGTGCCCCCTCCTGCGTCTGCGGGCGTATTCAGCGGGTCGATGACCGCCGAAGCCCGGGCCGGCAGGTCGGACTGCCCTCTGCCGGAGTCGGCGATCACCCGGCGTTCCCGGGTGGTCAGGGTGATGCGACGGCCGGTCTTCTCGGCCAGCCGCCGAACGGTCCGGGACACACCTTTCCAGTCCCGGTGGCGGGCCGCGTAGCCGGTCAGCGCGTCCTGGATCCCCACGTCGTCCGCCAGGACGTCGCCCCGCTCCTGCTCGATCGCCAGGGTGGTGCTCCGAAACACGAGCCAGGCGGTGGAACCGATCGACAGCAGGGCAATGAGCACGGAGATGCTCAGCAGACGTGCCAGCAGGCTGCGGCGCAGCGGGATCCTACGCGCCACGGCGGCCACCGGCCAGCTTGTAGCCGACGCCGAACACGGTCAGCAACAGTTCCGGGGCGCGCGGGTCGATCTCGACCTTCTTGCGCAGGTTCACGATGTACACATCGACGGCGCGTTCGGTCGAGGCCCGGTCGTAACCTCGTGTGCACTCCAGTAACTGGCGTCGGGAGAAGACCCGGCCCGGCGCCGCGGCCATGGCCTCAAGGATCCGGAATTCGCCCGGAGTGCAGGACACCGGCCGGTCACGACAGGTCACGGCGTGCCTGGCCGGGTCCACGACGAGCGGGCCGACGCGCAGCGCCCGCTGCTCGCCGGAGGCCGACGGCCGGGCGCGCCGCAGCAGGGTTCGGACCCTGGCCACCAGTTCGCGTGGACTGTAAGGCTTGGTCATGTAGTCGTCCGCGCCCAGTTCCAGACCTCGCAGCAGGTCCTCCTCGGTGGAGCGGGCGGTCAGCATCAGCACCGGCAGGTCGCCTTGGCCGCGGATCCGGCGGCACACCGCGGGCCCGTCCATGTCGGGCAGCATCCAGTCGAGCACGAGCAGGTCGGGCGGCTGCCTGAAGACCTCATCGATCGCCGCTCGGCCGTCATGGACGACGGTGACGATGTGACCTTCGTGTTCGAGGTAGCTGCGGACCAACGCGGCCTGGGTCTCGTCGTCTTCTGCCACCAGCACATACGCGCACATGGCGCCGATGTTAGACGCGCAGGAACACCGTCAACGGGCGAAGAAAGGGGTGGAGAGACTGATCTCGCACCATGCCGAATTCCTAACATCCGTGTGCCATCACGCGCCGGACATCGCAGGCTGCGAAGAGACCTCCCCATCCTCCGGTCGGTGCTTCCGGCCGTCGGCGGGCCGCTCGGCTGAGTTGCCCCCGGCCCTAACAACTTCCTCACAGGGGCGGTCGACGATCGTGGCATGGCGAATTCCGCAACCAGCTTCCCCGGCGCCGTACGGCGCCCGCGACGGTCCGTCCTGGCCGCCGCCTGCACCATGACGGCTCTCTTACTGGTCACCGGCTGTTCCACAGGCTCGGACAGCAGCGACAAGAGCGGCGGCCAGGACGATGACGTGGCGTCCGTCTCCGATGCGGGAGGAGGGAACAAGAAGAAGCCGTCGGGCGAGGCCGATTCCGCGACTGGTGCCCCTCAGGAGCGGCTCGACACCACGGAGGCGGAGAAGCTGGAGATGTTTCAGCCCTACCTGTCGTGTCTGAAGGACAACGGGGTGCCGATTCAAAAGGCTGGTGCCATGGAGAAATGGGCCGGCAAGTTCGCCGGGGACCCGTCGCAGTACTGGTACCCCAACGTCGACGTGTCCAAGTATCCCGCCGCGGAGAAGAAGTGCGGCGGGAAGAGGCCGCTGCCGCCGCCGGAGCTCGATCCGAAGACGAACCCCGACTACATGGACCAATTCCGCGCCCAGATCGAGTGCCTGAACCGCGAGGGACTCAAGGTCGACGGTCTGCCCGACGGCAGCGGCTGGAACTATCGAGGTGAGTCCTCCCTGTCCGCCGCCGAGCAGGCCCGTGTCGAGGGCAAGTGCCGGATGGAGGCGTTCGGCGGCGATGACTGAGCACTCCGAGTCCGAAAGGGACGGCCGGCCCGGAAGCGTCCGTGGTCGACGTTCCCCTCGCCGCAAGGCCACGTCCTTGGCCGTCGCCACGGCCGTGTTGCTCACGGTCGGCGTCGGCGCGGGCCTGGTGTGGGCGGGCGGCGGCAAGGAAGGGGACACCGGCTCGAAGCAGCGGCCGAAGGCCACGATCGTCGCCGTCTCCAGAACTGATCTGTCGGACACCAGGGAGATGGAGGGCACCCTGGGATTCGGCGCGGCCCGGATCGTCAAGGGCAGCGACGGCGGCAAGGTCACCTGGCTACCCGCCGTCGGCGCGAGCGTCACCCGCGGCAAGCAGCTGTACCGAGTCAACGACCGGCCTGCCGTGGTCTTTTACGGCAGCACACCGCTGTACCGCACGCTCGACACCATCGGGTCGGTGGGACGGGACGTGCGGGTGGTCGCCGACAACCTCAAGGCGCTCGGCTACGACATCGGCTCCCAGCCCGCCACGGGCACCACCGTGCGGCCGCAGGCGCCCGCTTCCGGTGCCTCCACCGACGAGGAGCCGCAGACAGAAGACAAAGACCCCGATGCCTCACCGGGCCCTTCGGGGGCGGGCAAGAGCGCCGACGAGCGAGCCGGCCGGCCGAGTGCGTCGCCCCGCCCGGGCACGGACAGTACGCCGCCCCGCGCGGTCACGGTCAAGGAAGGCGACGGCGTTCTCACCGCCTCCCTGATCGATGCCATCAAGCGCTGGCAGCCAACGGCCGGCATGGAGCCGACCGGTGTCCTCGACGTCAACGATGTCGTGGTGACGACAGGTGCGGCCCGGGTCGGCAAGGTCAACGCCCAGCTCGGCACCGACGCGTCGGCGGACCTGCTGACCATCACCGCCACCACGAAAACGGTGACCATACCGGTGGACGCCCTCGACGTCGGCTCGATCAAGAAGGGGCAGAAGGTGAGCGTGACCCTGCCCGACCAGTCCGCGACCCCTGGCAAGGTCTCCGCGATCAGCACGATCATCCAGGGCGCTGCGGATGCCGAGGGCGGCGGCAGCGGCGATCCGTCCCAGCAGCTCAGCGTCACCGTCTCGCTCCAGGACGCGGACGCCGTACAGGAGGTGGATGCCGCGAAAGTCCAGGTGCAGTTCGCCGCCGAGACCCGCAAGGGCGTCCTCACCGTCCCGGTCGGCGCGCTGCTCGCCCTCAGCGAGGGCGGCTACGCCCTGCGGACCCCGGAAGGCAAACTCCTCCCCGTCGAGACCGGCTTGTTCGCCAAGGGGCTGGTGGAGGTCAGCGGCCCGGGCATCGCCGCGGGAGTGAAAGTGGAGAGCGCCTCATGACCCCGGTCCTCACCGTCCGAGGCGCGACCATGGCCTACCCGGGCGGCGTACGCGCCCTCGACGATGTCTCCCTGACCATCGAGCAGGGCGAACTCCTCGCCATCGTGGGCCCGTCCGGATCCGGCAAGTCCACGCTGCTCAACATCATGGGCACTCTGGACCGGCCCACCGGGGGCAGTGTGACGATCGGCGGCCAGGACGCCGCCGGCCTGTCGGACCGCCAGTTGTCCGCCCTGCGCGGGCGGTGGCTGGGCTTCGTCTTCCAGCAGTTCCACCTGACCGACGGGCTCACCGCCGCGGAGAACGTCGCCACCGGTCTGCTCTACGCGGGCGTGCCCAGGCGACGCAGACGCTCCCTGGCCACCGAGGCCCTGGGGCGGGTCGGCCTGGCACGCCGGACCGGCCATCTGCCGCACCAACTCTCCGGAGGGGAGCGGCAGCGGGTCGCCATCGCCCGCGCCCTGGTCAACGAGCCCGCACTCGTACTCGCCGACGAACCCACAGGGGCGCTCGACACCGCCAACGGAAACGCCGTCCTGGACCTGCTGACCAGGCTGAACCAGGAAGGCACCACCATCGCGATCATCACTCACGACCGGGACATCGCCGCACAACTGCCCCGCCGGGTGGAGATCCTCGACGGCCGCCTCGTCACGGACACCGCAGAGCATGCCGTCACCGCCGTCCGGACGGGAACCCCGCGATGAACCACCGGTCCTCCCACTCCCGCCCCCACGCAACAGGCACGGCCCACCCCACCGGGAAAACCGTCGGCGGCGGCGCGGCGAGCATCAGGCCGGTCCGCCTGGCACCCGGTGATCTCCTCCGCCTGGGCCTGCTGGGCATCCGTACCCGCAAACTGCGCGCCGCCCTGTCGGCGCTCGGCATCTCCATCGGCATCGCCACGATGATCGTGGTGACCGGCATCCCGGCTTCCAGCCACAAGGCACTGATGGACGAGATGTCCGCGCTCGGCACCAACATGCTGCGTGCGGAACCCATCCCCGACCAGCAGTCCCCCGTACTGCTGCCCGAGGAGTCGATCGGCATGGTGCGCCGTATCGGCCCGGTCTCCAAGGTGAGCGCGGTCGCCAACACCCATGCCGTCGTCCGCCGCTCCGACCGCATCGACGGCCGCGACTTCTCAGGTCTGACCGTTCTGGCCGCCCAGCGCGACCTGCTGGACGCGGTCACCGGCGCCGTGGCCTCGGGCCGGTTCTTCAGCCGTGCCGACGAGCGGTTCCCCACCGCGGTGCTGGGCTCCCGGGCCGCCACCCGCCTCGGGTTCGGCGAGATCGCCCCCGGAGAACCGGCTCCGCAGATCTACATCAACAAGCGATGGTTCACCGTGATCGGCATCCTCGACCCTCTCCCCCTGGCACAGGACCTCGACCAGACCGTCCTCGTGGGCTGGTCCGCGGCTCGAAAGCTGCTGAGGTTCGACGGTCACCCCACCGTGATCTACGTCCGGGCGCAGGAATCCAAACTGGAGGCCGTCCGAGAGGTGCTCGCGGCCACGGTCCACCCCGAACTGCCCGGACAGGTCACCGTCAGCCGCCCCTCCGATGCGCTGGCCGCCAAACGCGCCACCCAGAACTCGTACTCCTCGCTCTTCCTGGGGCTGGCCGCGGTCGCCCTGCTCGTCGGCGGGATCGGCGTCGCCAACACCATGTTCATCTCGGTGCTGGAGCGCCGCCGCGAGATCGGGCTGCGCCGCGCGCTGGGGGCCAGCCGGGGACAGATCCGAGGCCAGTTCCTCACCGAGTCCGCGGCCCTGTCCGGCCTGGGCGGCCTGGCCGGAACCCTGCTGGGCATCCTCGCCACGGTCGGCTACGCCACCTACCAGGGCTGGTCTCCGGTCGTGCCCCTCCTCGCCGTGGCGGGCGGCTGCTTCGGCGCGCTCTTGGTCGGCATCGCGGCGGGCGTCTATCCCTCCGTGCGAGCTTCCCGGATGACCCCGACCGAAGCCCTGGCGTCGACGTAGTCCGGGCGGGCCGCCGTCGAAGCCCGTCTCGGCACAGGCCCGAGACCCGACATCGCCCCACCCAGACCAGGACCCGTACCAGCCGCCTTCGGACGGCCTCGAGTCCGGCGGCTGACAGGACATCTGCTCGTACGCCCGACCCGGCGCGCCCTCGCGGACGGCGCACCGGCACGACGAGCCCGGTGCACCACTCCTTGCAGAAAGATCTTGTTGCGGCACGGTGGAGATGTACGTGATCCCGTGCCTCGTGGGTGTGACCATGACGGTTTGGTTCCGGGCCTACGTGCCGGCGGCGGCTGGCCGAATGGCAGGAGGCCGGTGTGTGGGAGGAACTCCAGCAGGTGCTGCTGGACCGGTTGCGGGCGGCGGACCGCCTGGACTTCGACCGCGTGACCGCATCAGGAACTGGCCGCATTCGCCCGTACGTGGTGGGGACGATCAGGTGTACAACGACATCCGGGTTGCTGGCCGTTCGTGTGCGGTGGGGTTGTGGGCGTTCGGTAGGAAGGTCAGTGGTCGTGGAGACGGCCTGATCGCAGGATCGCGAAGGACAGGATGGCTGCCAGGGCGACGAGTGCTGCGGCCCAGGTGAAGGCGGTGGTGTAGCCGTGGATCAGGGCCGCGTCGGTTTGGGCGCCGGGGTGGTGTGCGGTGGAGGTGTGGGTGGCGCCGGCGGCGATGGTGGGCAGGAGTGCGGTGCCGATGGCGCCGCCGACCTGCTGGGAGGTGTTGATCATCGCGGAAGCGACACCGGCGTCCTCGTCCTTGACGCCGTGCGGGGCCAGTGCCATGGCGAGCATGGTGGCGGTGCCCAGGCCGAGTCCGACCACGGTCATGGCGGGCAGGATGAGGGCGGTGCAGGAGCTGTCTTCGCTGATCGCGGTCAGTGAGGCGATACCGGAGGCGGTGGCGAGAAGGCTGAGGGCCATCAGCGTCCGGGCCGGCACGCGCAGCATGAGGCGGGCGCCGATCTGCGTGGAGCCGATCATCATGCCGGCCACCAGGGGGAGGAAGGCCAGGCCACTCAGGACGGGGCTGTAGCCGCGGACTGTCTGCAGGTAGTAGGTCATGAACAGGAACAGGCCGAACATGCCGATGGTGGCCAGACCGAGGGCGAGGTAGACGCCGCCGCGGGTGCGGTCCCACACGACGCGTGGGGGCAACAGGGGGTTTCGGTGACGGGTCTCGACGGCAGCGAAGGCGATCAGCAGGGCTACGGCCAGGGCCAGGGCGGCGATGGTGATCGGGGAGGTCCAGCCGTTGGTCTCGGCCGAGGAGAAGCCGTAGACCAGCCCGACCAGGCCGAAAGTGGCCAGAACGGCCCCGGGGATGTTTAGGCTCATGGTGCTGTGGGCCGTGCGGCGGGTGTGCACGGTCTTCCAGGCGCCCAGGGCTGCGAGAGCGGCGATGGGGACGTTGATGAAGAACGTCCAGCGCCAGTTGAGGTATTCGGTCAGCAGGCCGCCGAGAACCAGGGCCGTGCCCCGCCGAGCCGGGGGACTACTTCGAACTGTTCGCGGAGGTGGACCTGCTGATCGCAGCCTCCACATGCCCTGGCGGGGATCTGAGCGTGCCCTTGTGGGGACCGGGCGCCGGAGCCGCGCCGACCTGCCACCCGATCCTCGTCCAGGTCTACGACCTCGACGACGACCTGCTCGCCGACTGGACGCCACCCGCGCGTGCCCGCTACCAGGGCGCCTCCGGCGTCCGCCACGGCTACCTGCCGTCACAGACCCCGCCGCCTCCCCTCACCCACGCTGTCGCTGTCGCCAACCGATGACCGGCCAGACCGCAGACGACCGCACACCGTGTGCTGCGAGCGAGCCGCCCCGCCCTGGACACACGCCGCCGGCCCCGGCCGGCGACCACTTGTCCAGGGCAACGTGATCCCTCCCGGTGGTCCTCTACGCCTGCGACAACGGCAGGTTCGGCAGGGGCCGCCCCGGCGAGCGGGCCTGGACCGTAGCGGCCGACTGCGACCGTCGACCGCTACGGTCCCGGCCGCCATCTGTGGACTGCAGCCCCCGACGCCCTCATGGCCGCCGCACCCATAGCCGCCCGGCAAGCCCGCGACGCGGCCGCTCACCCTGACCGAACGGGCAGAACGGGGGTGGTTCGCCCTCGCTCAGTCCTTCCCTGAAGAGCCTCCGGGCAACGCCGACAGGAGAAGTCCCGTGAGGTCTTGGCGTCGTTGCTTCCCGAGCACGCGTTCCAGGGCGGCATCCACGTCGGCGTAGGCATCTCGCCCCGCTCGCAGGAGTTCCTGGCCGGTTGCCGTGACGTGGAGTTCTGCGGTGCGGCCTCGTCCGGGGTCGGTGCGGCGCTCGACGGCACCGCGCTCTTCCAGTTGCCGGACGGTGGCTTGGGCGCTCTGTGCGGTGATCCCTGCCCTGCGGCCCAGTTCGCTGTAGGACATTCCCGGTTCCCTCAAAAGGTGACCCAGGGCTGAGAGGTGGCGCAGCGTGTAACCGGTCGGCTTGAGTGCCCGTTCGACGTCCTGGCGTGCTCGCCGTCCCAGGGCGGCGAGCAGGAAGGCGGTGCTGGTGGGCGGGGGCTTGGCGGTCACGACTCCTCGTTCCTCCTCGGAAAGTTTCAGTTTGACTTTAACTGGAGTTCCAGGCAGGCTCCAGTCCCAGCGGGCGCGACGCAGGACTGGGCCCCGAGTTTCAGGCCAGCTGAAACGCGAGTGGAGTGGACCTTGCAGTGACCCCTGCACCCCGGGGAGACCGAAACTGTTGGTGATTCCCGATGGGTCGATCATGAGCAGCACACTGCCGGGGCGACGAGCACCAGGACTGTCCCCGAGCGACAACACCCCAGGACGATCACCGCAGATGCCTGGTGATCCAGATGAAGTGAGATGACGGAGATGAAGCTCCTCGTGGTCGGCGCCAACGGAGGCCTGGGCAGGCAGGTGGTCACCCACTCCCTGGAGCACGGACACCAGGTGACCGTACTCGTACGACGGGGTGCAGGGCAGGAGGAGACGCCGGGGGTGCGCATCGTGGAGGGTGCTGTGGGCGACGACCTGGCCGCCGTACGCCGCGCTGTCGACGGGCAGGACGCGATCGTCAGCGCACTGGGCAATCCGCTCTGGCTCAAGGCACGTACCGGCTCCGCGGTGATGGCCCGGGCCACCGCACATCTGGTGGCCGCCATGCATCTGCATCAGGTACGGCGTATCGCCATGCCACTGGCCTGGGGAAGCGGCGACTCACGACAGCACACCGCGTGGCCGCTCAAGGCGCTGACCCGGCTGCTCATCCGCCGCGACTACCAGGACTTCGACACCGCGGAGGCGATCCTTGCCGCCTCGGGGCTCGACTTCACCATCGCCTACTTCGGCTCGCTGACCGACCAGCCCGCCTCCCGTGCCTGGTCCGCCCACCCCGGCATCAAAACCCCCTCGCCCCTGGCGATCAGCCGCTCCGACCTGGCCCAGTGCCTGCTGGACGCCGTCGAATCCCCCAGCCCCACCGCCGACCGCCTCTCGGTCAGCGGCGCGCCGAAAGGATGACGCTCCCATGAACCTCACGGGCAAGACCATTGTGCTGACAGGGGCGAGCTCGGGTCTGGGCGCCGAGGCCGCCCGCCTCCTCAGCGCCCGAGGCGCCGCGCTGCACCTCGTGGGCCGCGACGAGAAGCGCACAAGGGCCATCGGCGAGGAACTGCACGCGCCCACCTACACGGCCGACTTCACCAGCCTGTCCCAGACCCGCAGTCTGGCCGCGCAGTTGGCCCACGCCGTGCCGAACATCGACGTACTGGCCCTCAACGCCGGAGGCGTCATGCCCTCACGCCTCACCGACGACGGGATCGACGCCTCCTTCCAGGCCAACGCCCTGGCGCCGTGGCTGCTGATGACACAGCTGGCCGGGAAGCTCGGTACCGGCCGCGTAATTCTGACCAACTCCCCGTCCCACAGCAACGCCGTCCTTTCCCCGCACAACCTCGCCGCCGCCCTCGCGGGAGAGCCGCGTGTGTCGGGCCACCGCACCTACGCCCGTGCCAAGCTCGCCGCAGGAGTGCTGCTACGCGAGTTCCACCGCCGCAACCCGGGCGTGGACGCCGGCGACTTCCACCCCGGCATCATGGCCTCGGACTTCGGCCGGTACATGGGCCGCACCGGCAGCCTCCTGAAGACCGCCGCCCGCCCGTTCATCGGCACCCCTCGCCAAGGCGCCGAACGGCTGGTTGAACTGGCCACCCGTCAACAGGCCCTTGCCGGCGCCTACTTCGTCCACACCCGCCGAGCCAACGGTTCCGCCCAGCTCCACAGCCAGGAGCTCGGCACGGCCCTGTGGGAAGCCGCCAACCGCGCGACCACATCCGCCTCGAACTCGGCGGAGTAGTGGTTCATCACCACGACACATCCACGCCGCAACCGGTAGGAGCGGGTGTTCTGTGCGCGGGCCGTCGAACGCCTGGGTGAGGTCGGGGTGGCCCGGCTGCTGGCGCTGGTCGCGGAGGGCGACGAGGACAGCGCCGCGGTGCCGGCGCCGCTCAAGCGTGACCCGGGCGCGGTTGGCCCGGCCACCGGGACGGCCGAGGAGGTCCTGGACGCCATCGAGGAGCACAAGCCGGACGTCGCGATCCTTGACGTAGGGATGCCGCCCACCGACGAGGGCATCCGCTGCGGTGGAGGCCCGGCGCCGGCGGCCCGACCTCGCCGTGCTCGTACTGTCCGGGTACGTCGAGCAGAGCTTCGCCACCGAGCTACTCACGGGCGGGGGGGCGGACTCGGTTATCTGCTGGACCGGGTTATCTGCTCAAGGAACGGGTCGGCCGGGTCGAGGAGTTCCTCGACACGCTGCACCGGGTATACGGCCATCGACCCCGAGGTGGTCGGCCAGCCGTTTACCCGCTCCCGCCAGGACACCCGGCTGGAACGACTCGGCCCGCGCGGACGGGACGTCCTCGCCCTGATGGCCGACGGCCTCGGCAACAGCGCGATCGCGGAGCGGCTGGTGGTCACGGACGGCACGGTCCACAAGCACATCCGCAGCATCTTCGCCAAGCTCGACCTGTCCCCGGCCGACCAGGTGGACCGCCGGGTGGCGGCGGTCCTGCACTACCTGGAGGACGCCAGGCGACGAGGGTAGTAAGGGGGTGGTACAGCCTGCTGTACCCGGGGTTGGGGTGTGCGCCGCAGTGATCGGGGGTCTCAGCGCTGGTGTGCTTGAGGTATCGCAAGGGCGGCGCTCGAAGGCCGCTCAGCCGCCGCCGAGCCACCGCTCGACCTCCCCGAAGGGACACCCGGGAGACGATCACCAGCCTCCCCCAGCAGGCCTCGGCACCAGGCCACTCCGCCATCCGCCGCCGCCCGCTCACCTGGTTCTTCGCGCTGGCCCTGGGGCTGAGCTGGCTGGCCTGGACGCCGTACATCCTCTCCGAGAACGGTGTCGGCCTGTGGCACTGGACCTTCCCCGGCGGCGCGCTCGGCAGCCAGCTGCTCGGCGTCCTGCCCGGTGCCTACCTCGGCCCGATCGGCTCGGCGCTGCTGGTCACCGCCATCACGGAGGGACGCGCCGGACTGCGGGCGTGGCGGGGCCGGATGACGAAGCTGAGGGTGAGCTGGCGCTGGTTCCTGGTCGTGGCGCTCTCGGTACCGGCCGCGCTGACGATCACCAGCGCCGCGCTGACCGGCCAGGCCCCGGCGATGCCGCCGGTCGCCGTGCTCGCCGCGTACGTCCCCGGCCTGATCATGCAGATGATCACCACGGGTCTGGCCGAGGAGCCGGGGTGGCGCGAGTTCGCGATGCCGCACATGCAGCGCCGCTTCGGTCCGCTGGTCGCCACCCTGGTCGTGGGTGTGTTGTGGGGCTCCTGGCACCTGCCGCTGTTCCTCACCGAGTGGGACGGCGGCCCGGACGTCGACCCCTCCCGCCCGCTCGCCTTCATGGGGACGACGCTCGCGTTCAGCTTCGTGATGACCTGGGTGTTCAACCGCTCCCGCGAGAGCATGCCGCTGGTCATGCTGCTGCACACCAGCGTGAACAACTTCTTCTCCGTTGCGTGGTCGGACATGTTCCCGTCAGCGGAGATCGAGACCACCGAGTACGCCTTCCTGATCGCGTCGGCGCTGGCGGCGGCGGTGATCCTGGCGGCGACGCGGGGGCGGCTGGGCCTGCGCTGACCTGATACGGCGACGACCGAAGTCACCGAGGCCTCCTCACCACGAGGAGGCTTTTTTCATGACCTCACCCTCACTCTCATCCCCATCCACATGGCAGCTCGGCGATCCGACCGTCAACCTCGTCAGCCTCCGCATCCCGCCGAGCCGCGGGTGCGGCGGCTCGATCGCCGAACACTTCGGCGCGTTGGCCGAGTTGCGTACGGCGGGCCTGATCCGCCACCTCGGCATCTCCAACGCCACGCCGGCCCACCCCGCCACACGAGCCGCGGACAACTGTGTCGGCTCATATCAACGTGCGCGCCCCAAAGCTGCCGGGCATCTGGTCGACGGCAATGATCGTGGGGCTGCGCATGGGGTCGCGCAGAACGCTGCCGATGGCGACAAGGTAGGCAGCGGCCGTGGATGGGACCCGCCAAGGAAGCCGCGGCGGGACAGTGAACGGTGACCAGGTTGGCGAGGAGGACGGCCAGGGAGATGAGTTCGACCAGGGCGGCGATCTTGAGGGGGTGCGGTTGCGGTTCATGGTCATGCTCCTGCGGTCGAGCCGGGCTGGGGGATCGTCAGGAAGGTGAATGCCGTCCACAGTGGATTGAAGGAAAGGGTGGGCATGGCGAATTGGGCGGTGAGTGATCGGTTCGTGGCGTTCAGCGCGGCGAGTGGCCGAGGAGTTCGTCCTGGCGCCGCAAGAGGAACACGACAAGCGTCGGCCGCGGTATCGGGAAAGAGGCACTCGGACCCGAACAGGCTCCCGGTGTGAAGAGCCGGTGGCCGGCCCTCACAGGGCGCCCAGTGCCCTTACGCGATTGTCGAGCGCGCGGCGGCTGACGGCTGCTGCGGGGTCGAAGGTGTCGAAGGCATGGGGTACGGCGGGGTACTGGATCAGCTCGACGGGTACTCCGGCGCGGCTGAGCCGTTGTGCGTAGGCGATGTTCTCATCTCGGAAGAGGTCGAGCTGGCCTGTTTCGATGTATGCGGGTGGAAGCGCGCCCAGGTTGTCGGCACGGGCGGGGGCGGCATAGGCGGGGGTGTCAGGGCCGCCTGCCGTCTCACCCAACAGACAGCGCCAGCCGGTGAGGTTGTCCGCCGCACTCCAGGTTGCCGTGTCGGCCAGGTCGGGCTGGGCGACGATGGTCCGGTCGTCGAGCATGGGGTAGATCAGGATCTGGGCTGCCAGGGCAGGGCCGCGGCGGTCCCGGGAGAGAAGGGCCACGGCGGCTGCGAGGCCACCACCGGCGCTGTCTCCCATGATCGCGATGCGAGCGGGGTCGATGCCGAGGTCGGCGGCGTTCACCGCGGCCCAGCGCAGAGCGGCGTAGCAGTCCTCTACGGGGACCGGGTGCGGATGCTCGGGGGCGAGGCGGTAGCCGACCGAAAGCAACGCGACGCCGGAGAGGTGTGTATAGATGCGGCATTGTGTGTCGTGGGTGTCAAGGCTGCCGAGGAACATCCCTCCGCCGTGAAGGTAGACGGCCAGTGACGCACCCTGGGCATCCTGCCGCTGGTACAGGCGCAAGGGGATCGCGGCCCCGTCGCCGGCCGTGGCCGAGCAGGGTGTCACCGTGACGCCGGGAGGGACGTTGAGCTCTGCGGCCTGAGCGGCTATTGCCGTGCCGAACACCTCCCGCCGGGTCTGCCAGTCACCGGGCGCCAGCGGGGGAGCAGCCTCCGCCGCCGCAATGATCGGGGACAGCGCGGCCGCGATTTCGGTGTCCATGGGTACCGTCATCGGTTCCTCTTTCTTCCTGTCGCTGCGTAAGGGCCGCGCCGGAGATGCACCGAGCCGCTCGTCGGCTCGCACGCCGCGCGATGGCAGCATCCGTGTCGACGATCACCGCTTGCCTGGCCTGCCGGGAGCCACGGCGCCGGTAACCCACCTCGGGCACGCCCGGCGCCGTCAGCCGGATCGTGTCCCGCAGGCTTTGCGGTGTCCCCAGCCCGGTGGGCGAACTCGCAGGAGATACCGGCTTGGCGACGCAGGTGTCCGAGTGCCGCGAGATGGCCCAGGCGGTCCAGCGCAGTCGGCAAGGCTCCGGGGCGCGTTGGCACTCACTGGCGCGGCCCTCTTCGTTGAGTTACAGTCTGCCTGAAACATTCTTTCAGTCAAGCTGTAACTCAGTGGGAGGGGTCGGCATGGCCAGGGATACCTCGGTGCCGATGGGGGTGCGGGCGCAGGAGGTGATGGTCGGACTGCTGGGCCGCCTGCCGGATCGGGTGCGGTCGGCGCTGGCGGGACCGGAGATCATCGTGGATGGTGAAGCACTGGCCGTCGACGTCCGCTTGCTGATCCGCTCCCTCGGCGACAAGGAGTCGGCTCTGGTGGTCGAGGACTCACCGGAGCTGTCCCGCGCGGCGCTGGAGCGCAACGCACCGATGCTCCGTGCCGGCCGGCGGCCGACGCCGGCGGTGACGGTGTCCGAGGTATGCCTGAAGGGCGGGCAGAACGCTCTGGAAGCAACCTTGTACGAATCCTCGTCCTGTTCAGGAGCGTCGGGGGCGCTGGTGTTCTTCCACGGCGGAGGCTGGGTGATCGGCAGCCGCGCCGGATATGACCACGTGGGACGCTTTCTCGCCGAACACTCAGGCCACCGAGTGCTGTCGGTGGACTACCGGCTCGCACCCGAGGACCCGTTCCCCGCCGCGGTGGACGACGCACTGGCAGCATTCGACGACACCGTTGCGCGGGCTGAGGAATTCGGCATCGCCCCGGACAGGGTCGTGGTCGGTGGGGACAGCGCGGGGGCCACGCTCGCCGCGGTGACCGCCCGTCGTGCCGCCGGGCGGAAGCACGGCCCCGTCCCGGCGGGGCAGTGGTTGCTGTATCCCGCCACGGACCTGGCCAATCGTCACCCGTCCCGGGACACATACGGCGAGGGATTCCTGCTGACCGACGACGACATCCTCTGGTTCTATGACCACTACCTTCCCCCTGGAGTGGACCGTACGGATCCGGATGTGTCGGTCCTCCACGGCGAGGTCGCCCCGGACACGCCGCCGACGCACCTCGTCACGGCGGGATTCGATCCGCTGCGTGATGAAGGCGAGTCCTACGCCGACAAGCTTCGCTCCGCGGGTGTCCCGGTCACAGCCGTCCGCGAAGCAGACCTGCCGCACGGCTTCCTGCCGTTCGTCCATCTCGGCCCCCGGTTCAACGAGGCCGTCACCGCAAGTGCTCATGCGCTGCGCCGGATGCTGGGCTGACCGGTTTCCCCTAACTCCTTTACCTCCTTTACCTCCGGCGCTGTTTCACCGACCGCTCTTCCTGACCATGACGAGACAAAGGACTTGTGTCATGCACGTACAGATCGCGCTCTACGACGGCTTCGACCCCCTCGACGTCCTTGGACCCTTCGAAGTCTTCCACTCCGCAGGCGAGTTCTCCGGCGGAGGCGTCTCCACCGAGTTCGTCAGTGCCGAAGGCGCACGGGAAGTGGTCAGTGGATTCCCGTCGATCAAGCTCACCGCGACCTCCGCCGTGAACGTGAACAAGAAAAGCGTGATCGTCGTCCCCGGCGCCGCGGGAAGCCTCTCGATGGATCCCGGCGTCGCCGGCAGCATCGGCTGGATCCTCGGCCAGGCGGGGTCCACGGATCTGCCGGGCCGGCTGCGCGAGGCGCTGGCCCGCCCGGACATGACCGTTGCCACCGTCTGCGGGGGTTCCATCCTCCTCGCCCACGCCGGACTGGCGGACGGCCGGCCGCTGGTCACTCACGAGCGGGGCCAGGACCTCGCCGGAACGAAGGCTGTCCCGGTGGAGGCCCGCATGGTCGACGACGGCAACCTGCTCAGCTCCGGCAACGTCACCTCGGGCATCGACCTCGCGCTGTACCTGGTCGAACGCGAGGTCGGACCCCGCATTGCCCACGCCGTCTCGGAACTCATCCGGCACGAACGGCGCGGCACCGTCTGGAGCGCCACCGGCGCCCCGGTTTCACTGGCGTGACGGCGATTCACCCCATCCCATGTACATGCCGTGCGCGGGCTTCGGCCCCAGCGCAAAGGTGACCGACACGCGCGGCCTGAACACTGTTCAGGCCGCGCCCGGCGGCGCCGGGGACCTGGTACTCCGAGATGGCCATGCCGTAAACGGCCTGCGCGAACGGGTGGCGCAGCGGTGAGCAGCATAAGCGCGGCTACGACACCGCCAGCACGACAGGAGGACCGAACCGGACTGCTCATCGGTGTGCTCGTGGTGGCAGCGTTCGTGATGTTCCTCAACGAGACAGTTTTCAGCGTGGCGTTGCCCTCGCTCACCCGAGACCTGCGCCTGACCACGGCAACCGTGCAGTGGGTGATCAGTGGGTATCTCGTGGCGATGGCGATCGTGCTGCCCGTCACCGGATACCTGCTTGACCGGTTCTCCGTGCGGCGTATCTTCATCGGCTCATTGACCGTCTTCAGCACGGGAGCGCTGATCGGCGCGCTCGCCCCGGGATTCGGTCTGCTCCTGACCGCACGGATCGTGCAGGCGGGGGGAACCGCGACGATGGTGCCCCTTTTGATGACGTCGGTGATGCGATACGTGCCCGCGCACCGCCGTGGCGCGACCATGGGCGCCACGTCGATCGTCGTCGCCGTCGCACCCGCCCTGGGCCCCGCACTCGGCGGCGCGGTGATAGACAATCTCGGCTGGCGCTGGATCTTCTGGATCACGCTCCCTCTCGCGCTGGCTGCCCTCGCGGTGGGAGCCGCCGTCGTGCGGGCGCCCTCCCCACTGCGCGTCGTATCGCTGGATCTGTCCAGCCTCGCCCTGTCCGTGATCGGGTTCGGTGGGATCCTCTACGGTCTGTCCGCCCTGGGAGAACGACGCACAGCCATACCGTTCGGCGTATGGGGGCCGACGGCAGCCGGAGCAGGCGCACTGCTGCTCTTCGTGGTGCGGCAACGGAGCCTGCAACGCGCCGATCGTGCCCTGCTCGACCTTCGCCCGTTGGCACTCCGTCGATTCTCGGTGGCTCTGGTGCTCGCGGCGTTGATGTTCCTGACACTCATCGTGGCGGGTTCCGTGCTGCTCCCGCTCTACCTCCAGACAGTGCTGGGCCGCACCAGCTTCGCCGCCGGGCTGGCACTGCTGCCTGGCGGACTGATGCTCGGCATCCTCGGCCGCCCCGCCGGAGCGCTCTATGACCGCGTCGGCGCTCGCTCCGTAGTGGTTCCCGGGGCGATCACGATCGCCACAGCCCTGGCCGTGTTCACAACCTTCGGCAGCGGCACCGGTTTGGCCGCAGCCATCGGCGTCCACGTGCTGTTCATGACCGGGGTCGCCTTCCTCATGACGCCGCTGATCACCGAAGCGCTGTCCGCGCTGCCGGAGCACCTCTACAGCCATGGCAGCGCCATTCTCAACACCCTGCAACAAGTCGCAGCCGGATTCGGCACTGCCGCATCCGTCACGATCGCCACCCTCGCCTCAGCCGGTACTGCTCCGGACTCAACCGGACTGGCAGTCGCCTTCACGTGTACCGCCGGCGTCGGCCTGGTACTGGCCGGGCTGGCACCCCTCACCCGAACACACAAGGCACACATGGCACACAGGACGGAGAGGGCAAAACCCTGAGGACGGGACCGCACTGGCCGCGGAGGCCTGCCCCACACGGGGCCGTGGCGGACCCGCTCGGCCGGCATGGCCCGCCCGGCCTCGCGTTTCGTCGACTCCAACGGCCGGCGGGACCACTTGCAGAACCACGCCTCCGACACGCCGAGTGCCGACTTAAGGTGAGTCATGACCGTAACCCGTTTGTCTCCTGACGGCATCGACGAGGCCACCCGTCTCATCGACCCCGCCTTCCTCCACACTCCCCAGTTCTCGGACCCCTCGCTCTCCCGCGCACTCGGCCGGGACACCGTGGTCAAGGTGGAGTCACTGAACCCGCTCCGGTCCTTCAAGGGCCGCGGAGTGGACCTCTTTCTGCGGCAAGCGGCGGTCGCGCGGCATGTCGTCTGCGCCTCGGCCGGCAACTTCGGTCAGGCCATGGCGTATGTCGGGCGGGCCCGCGGTATACCGGTGACAGTGTTCGCCGCCCATGACGCCAACCCCAACAAGGTGGCTCGAATGCGGGAACTGGGCGCCGAAGTCGTGCTGTCGGGCGCCGACTTCGACGCCGCCAAGGACGCGGCCCGGGCGTACGCCGGCACCCGCCCGGAGTGCGTCTTCGTCGAGGACGGCGACGAGCCGCTCATCGCGGAGGGAGCCGGCACCATCGCCGTGGAACTGGCCCCGCTCGAGCTCGACGCGATCGTGGTCCCGGTCGGCAACGGCGCACTCATCAGCGGCATCGGTTGCTGGACGAAGGCCCGCTCACCTCGTACCCGGATCATCGGGGTGTGCGCGGCGGGCGCCCCCGCCATGGCGACGAGTTGGCGCACCGGCGTGCCCGAGGCCACGGGCCCGGTGGGCACCATGGCGGACGGCATCGCCGTACGGGTACCGGTGCCCGCGGCGGTGGCCTGGATGCGCGAGGTCGTCGACGAGGTCCTCCTCGTCGAGGAGGAGGACATCCGACGGGCGCTGCGGTTGGTGCGGGACACTCTGGGCCTGATCCTGGAACCCTCGGGCGCGGTTGGCATCGCCGCAGCACTGCGTCACGACCTCGGTGTCGCTTCCCTGGCCACGATCCTCACCGGTGGCAATTTCTCCCCCGGCCTCCTGCGAGAGCTCGCCCCCGACCCGGCACGCACGGACCACACGGCTTCCCCGGAGGGGGCGGCCCACTAGGTCCTGTCGTCACACTCCCGTCGTCCGCCCGAAGCGTCTGCCGCGCCGCCCTGGCCGACCCTGCGCGGCAGTCGCACGCTGAGGGCGATCGTCAGGGCCACGCCCGCGAGTTGGGCCAGGAGTGTCCGGACCAGGGCGTCGCGCATGCCCATGTCCGGGACCAGGGACAGGAACAGAAAGAGGAACAGGAACAGGGTGCCCCGGGTGGCCACGCCCGGGGCGAGGACCGACTGCCCTCCCCCAGCGCGGCCTGACCTGCCGACTCGCCCGTGAACGTCAACGACCACGAGACGTCGGCTGCTCCGGCGACGCCGGTCTGTCACCGCCGCCGGAGTACATGTTGCGGTATGCCGAAGGGGGCAGTCCGCAGTGCTGGGTGAAGTGTGTGCGGAAGTTGGCTGCCGTGCCGAGACCGCTGAGACGGGCGATCGTGTCAATTGTCGCGTCGCTGCGTTCGAGCAGCTGCTTGGCGTGGTCGATCCGTGCCAGTTGGAGCCATTTCATCGGGGGGAGCCCGGTCTCGGCGATGAAGCGGCGGATGAAGGTGCGCTCGGACAGGTGCGCGTGGTCGGCGAGGTCGCGGAGCAGGAGAGGTTCGGCCAGGTGCTTCAACGCCCAGGTGCGGGTGTCGGCAAGGGACGTACCGACGGCGTCGGGGAGATGATGCTCGATGAACTGCGCCTGTCCGCCGTCGCGGTGGGGTGCGGCCACCGTGTTGCGCGCGGCCTGGTTGGCGGTGGCCGCTCCGAAGTCCTTGCGGACCAGGTGCAGGCAGAGGTCGATTCCGGCGGAGGTGCCGGCGGCGGTGAGCACGGTCCCCTCGTCGACGAAGAGCACGTCGCGGTCGACGGTGATGTCCGGGTGCTCCCGGGCGAGGCGCTCCGTCTGGATCCAGTGGGTCGTCGCCCTTCGTCCCGTGAGGAGGCCGGACTGGGCGAGCGCGAAGGCGCCCACACAGAGTGAGACCACCCGCTTGGACCGCTCGTGGCAGGTGCGCAGCGCCTCGGCGACGTCCTCCGGGATGCCGCGTTCGAACGCGTAGGCGGGGACAATGACGGTGTCCGCTGTCGCCAACTCCGTCAGCGAACCGGCCGAGGAGAGTCGCAGTCCGCTGTCCGTGGTGACACCTGCTTCGGTCGGTGTCACCACGGACACCGAGTAGAGGTCACCCAGGGACTGAAGGATCGTGAGCGGCATACCGAGTTCGAAGGAGAGCACCCCGTCGAGAGCGAGGATCGAGACGCGATGACCTGTCATGTCAAGAATCTATCGCTGAATGGCAGTCCTGCCAGTCGTCGAACCATGCCAGGGTCAGCCACTGTGGCTGCATGACCATCAGTAACGCATCAGGGCTGTCCCTTCCGGACCTCGCCTCCTCTCCCCTCCGCCAAGCCGTCGTCGAGCATGTCCTTGAGCTCGAAGCCCCCTCCATCGCGCATCACAGCCTCCGTAGCTATTTCTTCGCTCTCAAGGTTGCCGACTTCCGCCGACTGCGCCGGGACGTCGATTACGACGACGACGCGCTGTTCTTCGCGGCGGTGCTGCATGACCTCGGGCTGTCGGACCAGGGCGAGGCCCGGCCGGACCGTTTCGAGGTCGCCGGCGCCGACATGGCCGTGGAACTCCTGGCCCGCCATGGGGTTCCGTCCGAGGTGAGGGACGTCGTCTGGGACGCGATCGCGCTCCACACCAGCCCTGGCATCACACAACGCCGCGGTATCGTCTGCGACCTCGCGAGCGCCGGCACCGGGGTCGACTTCGGATACGAGTCCGACTTCCTCTCCGACGAGGAGGCCGCTGTGATCAATGAAGCGTTCCCCCGGCTGGACATCAACACGGCCATCGGCCAGTTGATCATCGAACAGGCGGAGCGCAACCGCCCCGTCAAGGCGCCGCATCTGTCGACCGCGGACTACTTCTACCGTTCCGTTCACGGGTTCGACCTGAGTTTCGTGTCCCGGTGGGGCGCGGTCTGAGGTTGCGTGATCGGCAGGGCATCTCCCGGCTCGAAAGAACTCATCGGCCGGGGGATTCCCCCTGCGGCGGATACCGAGCGACCGCCGGTCGGCATTATCGCCACCGGTTGACCCGGTGGCGCCATTCGCAGACTTCTCCGTACTGAGTTGTCCGAGACCTGACCGCGTTTCGAGGTCGACGGCGCTGACGCCGCACGTCGGCTCTTGACGGAACAGCGCATGGCGGATGACCGAGCGACGGTCCGGCCTGGGCGGCCTGGCGGCACGTTGTGGGGCATCCTCGCCACGGCCGGGTACGCCCCTACGGGGGCCGACCCCGTGTCGTCCCCCTCGTCTCGGTGGCGGGTGGACACCTGGGCGCCTTGACGGTGGGCATGGCGGCCGGCGTCCATCCCTCCGTCCGCGCATCCCTGCTGACTCCGGCCGAAGCCCTGGCAGCCACCTGATCATTGACGCTTTCGCGCTGGCAGCCGACGAGTTTGCCCAGGTGCCGGGGCGGAATGAGCGACGGAATCCCGTTGGAGCAGGTACTCGGCCAAGGCTGCCACTCACGGAACTCGGCGTCGGCGCAGAGCACGACGCTCTTGAGCTGGTTGACGGCCTGTTGATGGCCTGGGGCCTGCACTTGATCGCAGGCCCCTTGACCAGTGTGAACAGTCGCAGCGTCTCCACCGGGCCATCGATCGTCTTCGCCGTGGCGGTGGCCCGACGCAAGGACCATTCGGTCACCCCAGTCCTCAGCACTCCTGCAGAGCGCCAAGTGTGTCCTCTACGAGATGGTGTGGCGGACGTGGTGGCTCAGCTCCACGGCGAGACGGGGACTCGTGGTGCCCGGTGACGTGCCAGGCACGGCCACATGTCAGCGGGCCAGGGCTGCCATCAGTCTCCGTCCGTCGGCGGCGCGAGGCGTCGGCTGAGTGTGCGGACGGCCTCGGCCAGGCGGGGGTCGGTCGCACGGCGCGGTGGCGAGAGCGGCAGGCCGTCAGGGCCGACGACGAGTCCCGGCCGGCCGGCGAGGGCGGGGTCGGTCGCGGCGGCGACCGACGAGCGGGCGGCCTGCGCCGGTGTCCCGGACGTGGTGCGCTGGAAGGCCTTGTGGACCAGCGGCCAGAAGGGCCGCAGCCAGGGGGCGACAACTCGGGACGAGGACATGGTCCCGGTGGTCATGGTGGTGACCGCGCCGCCGGGATCGGCGGCGAACACGGAGATGCCGTCGCCCTTCAGGCGCTGCGCCAGGTCCAGGGTGTAGGCGAGGTTGGCGAGCTTTGCGCGGCCGTACGCGTGGAGGCCGTAGTACCCGCCTTGCTGCTCGGCGGTGTCGATGCGGCCAGTGGGGATGCGGACCGAGCCCGAGGTGACGTTCACGACGCGGCTGGGAGCGCCGGCGCGCAGGGCGGGGAGCAGCAACTCCGTCAGCAGGTAGGGGCTGAGATGATTGAGGGCGAAGCTCGCCTCGATGCCGTCGGGCGTCACGCGCCGGTCGTCGAACATCGCTCCGACATTGTTGACCAGCACGCTCAGGGCACCGTCCGCCGTCACACGGTCGGCAAGATCCCGTACCTCCGACAGGGATGCGAGATCAGCGGTGACGAACCGGGCCTCCGTGGCGGTGCCGACGGCGTTGATGCGCTCGACGGCGCTGCCGCCCCGCACCGCATCGCGGCCGACCACGGTCACCCCGTATCCGGCCGCGGCGAGGCCCACCGCGGTCTCCAGACCGATTCCGCCAGTTCCCGCTGTGACGAGCGCGCGCCGGTTCATTGTTCCTCTTTCTCCCTGTCACTACGACGGGGCACACTCCGGGATGCAACAAGCTGTGTCCGATGACCTTCTGTGGCACGTCGGGGCCCTCGTACGATCGGCCCACGGGAGCGGTGACAGCAACGTGATCGTCGAGAGGGCCGGAGCCCCAGTGCCCGCACCGAGGCAGCGCACGTTGATGGCGCGCCACATCGGTGGTCGTCGATGTGGTGGACACCGTTGAGCGCCACCTGGTGCGCCGACACCCGGGGCGCGTGGTTCGGTGCAGGCGACGTGGCCCTGGCCGTGTGGGTATGTGCCGACATGGTTCTCCCCTGACGAGTTACAGTCTGCATGAAACTTGGTTACAGTCAAACTTCAACTTCGGAAAAGAGAAACAAGGTGGCCAGTGGTAAGCCGGTGCCGCTGGCGGTGCCTCCTTGGCGGGCCGCGATTCGATCCTGGTCGTCGACGACCCACTGGAGCCGTACCGCGCGACGCTGGAGCACAACGCGCCGATGCTGCGCGCCGGAAGGCGGCCGACATGGGCCGTGACGGCGTCCGGCAGGCCTGAGAAGTGAACCCAACGCCCTGGAGGCAACCTCCTCCACGTGGGACCGTTTTCTCACCGAGCACTCGGGGCACCGCATGCTGTCGACCGGCTACCGGCTCGCCACCGACGACCCGTTCCCTACTGGGGTGGACGACGCGCTGTCCGCGTTCAACAACGCTGTCACACGCGGGCCGAGGAGTTCGGCATCGTTCCGCACAGGATCGTGGTCGGCGGCAACAGTGCGGGGGCCATGCTCGCCGCCGTGACCGCCCGCCGCGCTACGGAGAGCGAGAACGGCCCGGTCCCGGCGGGGCAGCGGCCGCCAACCTTGCCGGTATCGACCACCATGCGGCCGCTTGAAGAAGTTCACGGAGGCGGATGCCTCTCGCCGGCGATGAGGGGCCCACCGGCGGTGCGCCAGTCGACGAGGCCGCGGCTCATGTTGACCGCGTCGAAGCCATTCTCCACCAGCAGGTTCGCTGCACCGGCGGAGCGGATACCGCCGGTGCAGAAGGTGATGAGCAGGCGGTCGTCGGGCAGTTCCAGGCAGCGTTCGGGCAGCACTTCGAGCGGCATGTGCACGGCACCCGGGATGTGCACACGGTTCCACTCGAACGCGCGGCGGACGTCCACGACGAGCGCGCCGTCCGCGACAAGGCGGACCGCCTCGGCGGCGGTGACGGCCGGTGGCCGTCGGAAGTAGTGCCGGAGACTCATGCGCCCCGTGCCTCCCGTCGTACGCGGTCACCGCGAGTGGCCCGCTCAGCACAGGATTGGAGAGCATGCCCGCCATGACACGGATGGGCCGCGGCTTCCGCCCGGCACGCTGAGAGTACGCACCGGACGCCGCTTCTTCTCCGACAGAAATCCATCAGAAGGACCCTGGTGCGGCGAACAGGAAGGCGGCACCAGTGGGCCGGGGTGAGACGGTCACGGCACCTCACTCGGTCACGAATATTTCAGTCTGACTGTAACTCACGCGTGGGGTGCACTCCACTCCCGCCAGCAGGCTGCGACGCAATCACACCTTCCGTGTTTCAGTCTGGCTTGAAACGGTGCGACGAACCGCCCCTGCCCGGACAGACCGAGGGCCGAACTTGTGCGTCGACGCGGGCGGTGGCACGGGCTCGGTCCCAGCCTCGTGGCGTTCGCTTCCGTACGGAGGCTGGTGAGGCGGCACGATCGGAAGCTGCGTCGGCCACCCGCGAGTTGACCGCTGTGGAGCTGCAGAGACGCGCCGCATTGTCAGACCTCTCCGACAGAGGGGCTCGGCGCCCGCCTGCCGGAGCGCCGATCTCGACCTGTCGCGGCGCACTGGCACGACTTGCTTCGCCTTGCCGGGCCGCTGAAGTACGGGCACACGGGCTGTCGCGGGAGGCGATGAGCCTGATGATGGTGCCGTCCGGGCCTCCTGGGGCGGTCGCTCTCCGGGGCGACCGAGGCCCACCAGCCGCACCCTCCGCCCGTCAGGGTCCCCTTCGACCTCGGTCCCTCACCCCGCTCCATCAGCGGCATGGGTCTGCGTTGGGATCGGCGGCGGAGGCAACAGCACCACCTCGACCTGTCCCCGGCAGCTCACCTGGCCGGCATCGTGTGAGCGGTGCCGGGGGCTGATATCCGTGTGACCTGGCTGACGAGCAGTGGGCGTTGGTAGAGCCGTTGCTGCCGCCGGCGAGGGTGGGGCCGAAGGGGGCACCGGGAGAAGCAAGCACCCGCCAAGGCAGATCGTGGACGCGATCTTCTACGTTGTGCGGACCGGGTGCGCCTGGCGGCAGCTGCCTAAGGACTTCGCTCCGCGTCCGACGGTGTATTGGCACTTCACCTGGTGGCACGACAATGGGACCGTCGAGCGGATCCATGGCACCCTTCGCAGCCGGCTCCGTGAGGCCGACGGCCGCAGTTCCGAATCCTCCGCCGGCCTCCCGGCAAGGCCCCAAGACGCTTGTCCAGGCGCTATGACGCGTCAGAACGCCAGTACTGTGCCAGCGTGAACCGTGACGACTCCGATGCAGGCAGCGCCTGGGACGGCGCTCGGGTCCGTGCCCGTGTCGCCGCCATGGCCCAAGAGGACCCCGAACATCAGCGCTTCGGGTCCTCACACCATGGATATCGGCTTCGGCCTCCCCTGGCGGAGGAGACGATCCGGTCGTTCGAGCAGCGGCACGGCGTCAAGCTCCCCGACTCCTACCGAAGCTTCCTCAAGGATGTCGCTGACGGAGGAGCAGGACCGGCCTATGGACTCCTGGGCCTCACAGAGGAAGTAGACGGCGAAGAGGCTCTGCACGACCTTCGAGAGGAGAGCCGACGCACGGACTTCCTGGCAACGCCGTTTCCGCACACCAGGGCGTGGTCCGGGCCGGGGAGGAACGGCAACGCCAGCTACTCGGTGAAGGGGAGTTTGGTGATTGGGGAGTGCGGCTGCGGCACGTTCTCCCGTCTGGTCATCACAGGCAGGAACGTGGGCCATGTGTGGTTCGACGATCCTGGCTGGGGCGGACTGACTCCAGGACCCGACTTCCGAGACTGGTACTCGGCATGGCTGGCTGCAGCCTGAGCCCTGCCCATCCGCACTACGGCACCAGGCCCGACCCCGCACGAAATTTGTGCAGTAGCCTCATGCTCCCCGAGACTAACGGCCGGGTCGGACAGCACGGGCAGCTACTCCGGTAACGCCCCCTTTTGTGGTGGCTCCGGCCGACGGCTCGTCACCCGTCCCCGTACGCCTCTCCCCCGAGCTCGAACCGCGCCGTGCCCGCGGTCGCGTCGGCGAGCCAGGCGCGGAAGGATTCGACGTCGGCGTCCGGCAGGCCGATCTCGATCGTGACGGCCTCCCCGTACCGCACGTCGCGCACCTCGCGCCCGGTGGACCGCAGGTCGTTCTGCACCTTGCCGGCGCGCTGGTGGTCCACGGTCACGGTCGCCAGGCGGAAACGTCTGCGGGTGATGGTCCCGAGGGTGTCCAGGGACTCGCCCACCGCGCCCCCGTACGCCCTGATGAGCCCGCCCGCGCCCAGTTTGACCCCGCCGTAGTAGCGGGTGACGACGGCGACGACGTACCGCATGTCCCGCCGCAGCAGCATCTGGAGCATGGGGACGCCCGCGGTGCCGCCCGGTTCCCCGTCGTCGTTGGCCTTCTGGACGGCCGCGTCGGCGCCGATGACGTACGCGTAGCAGTTGTGCGTGGCGTCGGCGTGCTCCTTGCGGACGCGTGCGACGAAGTCCTGGGCCTCCCGCTCGGTGGCGGCCGGGGCGAGCGCGCACAGGAAGCGGGAGCGGTTGACCTCGGTCTCGTGCACGCCCACGCGGGCGACGGTGCGGTACTCGTCCTGCATCGGGCCAGCCTAATCCGTAGTTGAGGGCGTCCCGACGGAGCAGATGCGCCAGGCGGGACGTTCGAGTACGGGACTGCGACGCCTCGGGCCAGCCGGGTCTACTGAGACTGACGAAACCGTGGCCTTCCCGGCTCTGTCCGACACCGCCGAATCAGTTTTCACGTGATCACAGCCGGCGGAGTCGCCCTCATTCAGGGACGACCAGTCCCCGCTCACGCAGTTGTGGCAAACAGATCTCAAGGCAGGACTCCACCGAAGCGGCATCGGTACGCACGAGCAAGCCCTCGTGGAAGGGGAGACCGTTCGCGACAAACGTCCACGGCTTCACTCCGTCACGCATGCGTTCTGCATCCGCCTTGAACAGCACCGTGACGCCCTGCTCAGCCAGCGCCTCCATGACACGCACCACGTCGACCAACGTTCCACCCCACCTGTTCGATCGGCGGGTCACGCTACAGGGGTCCGCCAGTTTGAGTTGACGGCATAGCAACGTGAGGTGTCTATGCGCACCACCGGGGCGTCTTCCCCGGGCTCCTCCCAGGGTGCTTCCCAGGGCTCTGCCCAGGGCTGCTCCTAGGAGTGCTTCTTGCCCCTCGGCACGGTCATCGTGGTCAGCAGCGCCGTGCCGGGGGCGAGGTCCTTCCAGGAGTGGCCGTGCCAGTCGAGGACCGCGATCGCGGAGGTGGGGAACTTCGTGCGGACGGCGTCCAGCGCGTCGTCGACGTCGTCCCCGGCCAGTTCCAGGACGAGTTCCTCCAGGCCCGGGTTGTGCCCGACGAGCAGCAGTGTCGTCACCTCGTCGGGGGCCGCGCGCACGGCCGCCAGCAGCTCCGGCACATCGGCCGCGTACAGCCGCCGCTCGTGTCGTACAGGCGGTGCAGTGCCCCACTGGGCGGCGGCGAGCTCCCAGGTCCGGCGGGCGCGCTCGGCGGTGGAGCAGAGGGCCAGGTCGGGCAGGCGGCCGGTCGTGGCGAGGGCGCGTCCGGCGGCGGGGGCGTCGCGCAGGCCACGGGGGGCGAGCGGGCGGTCGTGGTCGGGGACGCCCGCGGGCCAGGCGGACTTGGCGTGCCGCAGGACGACGAGTCTGCGCGGCGTGCCCGCCGCGGTGCGCGGGGGTGCGCCGGTCGTGTCGGTCATGGCGCGGCTCCGATGTCGCGGGTGAGGTCGAGGCCGAGGAGGCGGTCGGCGTAGGCGTACGTCTCGAAGCGGGCGCCGTCGGGCAGGTCCTCGGCGCGCTCGACGCGGCGAAGGACATCGAGCACTGCGGGCACGTCCAGATCGTTCTCCCAGGCGGTGCGAAGGTCGTGTCGTACGGGCTCGGGGACGGGCCGGGAGGGGCGGTTGGCCCAGGTGGCGACGGCCTTGCGCCAGCGTGCGAGGGTGGCGCGGGCCTCGTCGGCGGTCGCGCCCGGGTCGGCGGGTTCGGTGCGGGGAACGGCCAGCAAGGCGAACCGCAGGACGGAGTCGTCCGCCGTGCCCGCTGCCGGGGCGACCCGGATGTGGATGCCGCCCTCCGGTGCGGGGGTGTCCGGTCCGGCCACGTGCAGGGTGCGGCCGGTGACCGGGGCGGCGCTCCCGGCCGGTCGGATACCGAGGGCCTCGGCGCGTCTCCGGAGGTCAGGGGGCGGGTCGGCGATGGTGAGGGCGGGGATGCGGTCCAGTTCCAGGGCCCGTGCGAGCACGTCGGCGACGAGTAGTACGCGCAGCGCCGAGGTGCCGGCCCCGGTCACGTGCGCCTGGACGCGGGTGAGGGTCCGGCGGACCTCGGTGGGTGCGCCGGTGCGGGCGTCGGTGATACGCAGCACGGGGTGAGCGTAGGACGGAACGGCCCTCGGCGCAGGATCGCGGCAGGCGCGGACCCGGTAAGGTGGTCCGGGCATCTTGCCGGGTCTTCCGGGTTTTTGGCCGGGTCTTCCCGGTGTCTGTCCGGGACTTCCGCACACGGCCCGGTCTCCGTGGCACCCGTTCGGGTCTGCCACGTCACCCGGTCAGCGAAGGGTCCCCAGGTACCGCACGTGCGGCCGGTCCCCCGGGCAGGTGACGGCCGCCCTCACCCCGTGCACCTCGGCGATCAGTTCCTCGGTGAGCACGTCGCGCGGTGTGCCCCGGGCCATGACACGCCCTTCGCGGAGCACGAGCAACGCGTCGCAGTACTGGGCCGCGAGATTGAGGTCGTGCAAGGCGATCACACTGGTGACCGGGAGGCCGGTGACGAGGTTCAGCAGCTCCAGTTGGTGCTGGATGTCGAGGTGGTTGGTCGGCTCGTCCAGGAGGAGTTCCCGTGGCTGCTGAGCGAGGGCGCGGGCGATCTGCACGCGCTGGCGCTCGCCGCCCGACAGGGCCCGCACCCCCGAGCGAGCCGAGCAGCCAGAACAGCACCCCGCGTGTGGTCTCGGCGGCGGCCGCGGTCAGCACGACGAACGAGGTCAGCGCGGAGAAGAGGGGCATCGACGCCACCCCCGAGAGCACCACCCGGTCGGTGGTGCCGTCGAGCGTGTGACTGAGCAGCAGCACCAGCGCGAACGACAGCAGCGCGCCCAGGAAGGCACCCGCCGACAGCGACAGGGCCCCGCCGCCGACCCCCAGCACGAACACGGCGACCGCTCCGGTTGACGCCCCGGACGACACCCCGAGCACGAACGGGTCGGCGAGCGGGTTGCGCAGCAGGGACTGCATGACCACCCCGCAGACCGCGAGCCCGGCCCCGCACACGGCGGCCAGCAGGGTGCGCGGCAGCCGCAGCTGCCACACGATCCCGTCCCTGACGGGGCTCAGTCCGGTGCTCCCCCAGCCAAGGTGCGCGGCGACGACCGACCACACGTCACCGACGCGGATGTCGGCCGGCCCGATGGTGATCGCCACGGCGAGGGACCCGCAGAGCAGAGCGACCCCGGTCACTCCGAGGACCAGCCCGCGCGTTGTCACCCGGCGAGCCCGAACTCGCGCAGTCCGGCCGCCGCTTGCTCCACACCCTCCACCGTGCGGATGGTCGGGTTCATGGCCTGCCCGCTGAGCAGTACATACCTTTTGTTCGTCACGGCCGTCATGTTCCTGGTGACCGGGTTGGACTCCAGGAACGCGATCTTCCGCTCGGCGGACTCGGCGGACTCCGAGTCGCGCGTCAGGTCGCCGATGACGAGCACGTCGGGATCGCGGTCGGCGACGGTCTCCCAGTTGATCTGGGGCCATTCCTCATGCGTGTCGTCGAAGACGTTCTTCGCACCCAGGGCCCGGGTGATGATGCCGGGTGCGCCGCAGCAGCCCACCATGCAGGAGGACTCGGAGTTCGCGGCGCTGCACGCCGCGCTCAGTCGTACGACCACGGAGGCCGCCAGCAGGTCTTCGGACTCGGGATCACCCGGACGGAACGCCTTCCCGGACCGCGACACGGTCCAGTGGCCGATGCCCCGCCCGTCCCCCTCACCGCTGCGCGTCAGCTCCGGATTCGCACCGGATTCCCTGACCCACGCACGTGGGTTCGACTGGCGTCGGCAGGCCATCACGCCGTCGGCACACCGGACTGACGGGCGGTGCCGAAATCTCCCGGCAACAAGCTATTGACATGACATTCGGACAGAGGTCATCGTACTCGCACACTAGAGCGCGCTACTAGAGCGCAGCAGCCACACCCTCCCCGCAACCGTCCAGCACCCCGACAGCATCCGCTTCTCCACCCGCCCCAACGTCGTCACCACCCCCAGTCCCCTTTCGAAGGACGTACACCATGGCAACGACGCCATCCCCCCTCCGCACCGTCGGGGGCAACCTGTGTCTCGGCTCCGCCCCCGACTCCTGGGGCGTCTGGTTCCCCGAGGACGAGCACCAGGTCCCGTACACCCGCTTCCTCGACGAGCTGGCCGAGGCCGGCTACAAGTGGCTCGAACTCGGCCCGTACGGCTACCTCCCCACCGACCCGCGGCGGCTGAGGGAGGAGCTGGACGCCCGTGGGCTGAAGGTCTCCGGCGGGACCGCGTTCGGCGCGCTGCACCGCCCGGAGGCGTGGGACGAGATGCTCGCCCATGTCCGGCAGGTGGCCGCCCTGACCGCCGCCGCGGGCGCCCACCACCTCGTCCTCATCCCGCCGATGTACCGGGACGAGAAGACCGGCGCGTTCACCGAGCCGCCGGAGCTGACCGCCGCGCAGTGGGCGGGCTTCGGACGGGCCGCCGACCGGCTCGGCACCCTGCTCCTCGACGAGTACGACGTACGGCTCGTCATCCACCCGCACGCCGACAGCCACATCCAGACGCAGCCGGAGATCGAGCGGCTGCTGAACGAGTCCGACTCCCGCTACACGAACCTCTGCCTGGACACCGGGCACGTCGCCTACGGCGGCGGCGACAATCTCGACCTGATCCGCCGTTTCGGCGAGCGCGTCGGCTACGTCCACATCAAGCAGATGGACCCCGAGATCCTCGCCCAGGTCGCCGCCGAGAACCTCTCGTTCGGCGAGGCCGTCAAACGCGGGGTGTGCGTGACGCCTCCGGCGGGCGTGCCCAAGCCCGCCGATGTGGTGGCCGAACTCGCCGGGCTGGACGCCGAGTTGTTCGTGATCGTCGAGCAGGACCTGTACCCGTGCGCCCCCGAGGTGCCGTTGCCCATCGCCGTCCGCACGCGTGAGCACCTGGCCGGCTGCGGCCTGACCGGTACCCGGCGCCCCGCCGTGGACAAGTAGGAGGTGGCCATGGACGTCAGCAAGGACACGCCCCAGGCCGCCGCTCCCGCCACCACCGGCGCCGCCGTCCCGGACGACGCCCCTCCCGCGGTCTCCCGGCGGCTGCGGCTCATCACCCTGGTCGCCACCTTCGGCGGACTCCTGTTCGGCTACGACACGGGCGTCATCAACGGCGCCCTGCCGTACATGACCGACGACCTCGGTCTGACCCCGGTCACCGAGGGCATGGTCACCAGCTCGCTCCTCCTCGGTGCCGCGCTGGGCGCGGTGACCGGCGGGCGGCTGTCGGACGCACGCGGACGGCGCAGGACCATCCTCGTCCTCGCCGTGCTGTTCTTCGTCGGCGCGCTCGGCTGCACCCTCGCCCCGACCACGGCGGTGATGGTCGTGGCCCGGTTCGTGCTCGGCCTCGCGGTGGGTGGCGCGTCGGTGACCGTGCCGGTCTACCTCGCGGAGGTCTCGCCCGCCGAGCGGCGTGGCGCGCTGGTCACCCGCAACGAACTCATGATTGTCACCGGGCAGTTGCTCGCCTTCACCTCCAACGCGATCATCGCGCGGGTGGGCGGCGAGTCCGGCGGGGTCTGGCGCTGGATGCTGGTGGTGGCCACGCTGCCGGCGGTCGTGCTGTGGTTCGGCATGCTGGTGATGCCGGAGAGCCCGCGCTGGCTGGCCTCCCAGGGCCGTTTCGGCGACGCCCTTGAGGTCCTCAGGCAGGTTCGCTCGCGACAGCGGGCCGAGGCCGAGCTGAGCGAGGCGTCCGCGCTCGCCGTGAAGGACGAGCAGCAGAAGCTCGGCGGCTGGCAGGACATCAGGAGCACGCCGTGGGTGCGCAAGCTGATGTTCGTCGGGTTCGGCATCGCCGTCGTGCAGCAGATCACGGGCGTCAACACGATCATGTACTACGGCACGCAGATCCTCACCGACGCCGGTTTCGCCGCCGACAGCGCGCTCACCGCGAACATCGCAAACGGCGTGATCTCGGTGCTGGCCACCTTCGTCGGCATCTGGCTGCTGGGCCGGGTCAAGCGCCGCCCCATGCTGATGACCGGCCAGGCGGGCACGACGGTGGCCCTGTTGCTGATCGGTGTCTTCTCCCTGGTGCTGCCCTCCGGTGACGGCCGGGCGTACGCGGTGCTGGCGATGACGGTCACCTTCCTCGCCTTCCAGCAGGGTGCGATCTCGCCGGTGACCTGGCTGATGCTGTCGGAGATCTTCCCGATGCGGATGCGCGGCTTCGGGATGGGCGTCGCGGCCGTGGTGCTGTGGCTGACCAACTTCGTGATCGGCCTGGTCTTCCCCTCCCTGATCTCCGGGATCGGGATCTCCAGCACCTTCTTCCTGTTCGTGGTGGCGGGAGTCCTCTCGCTCGCCTTCGTGAAGCTCTACGTCCCCGAGACCAAGGGCCGCACGCTCGAAAGCCTCGAAGCGGAACTCAAGGCCCGCTTTTCCTGACCTCCTCCCCTGTGGGCCGGGAGCACATGGGCTCCGGCCCCCAGCGGCAGCGTTCGAAAGGAACGGCCTTGACCTCCTCCTCCACCGTGAACGATGGGGATTCCTTCCCTCGCGGGTCGGGCTTTCTGCTTCGCAGCCCGCTGCCGCCTGGAGTTACCAGCGAAGGGACGGTTCGCCGCCCACGGTCTTACGCAGGCTCCGCAGACCTGACTTCCCGCCGGCCCGGCGGTAGACCCGACGGCTTTGTTATCGCTACCGAGCACGACACATCGCAGCGCAACGCGGGCGCTCCGCATCCGGCGAGTCCGTTTCTTCCCGGCCTGCAGACCGGAGTTTCCACACAAGGAGTTTTCATGACCGTACGTGTAGGTGTCATCGGCACCGGAATGATCGGCCAGGACCACATACGACGCCTCACCGACGTCGTCACCGGGGCCGCCGTCACCGCCGTGACCGACCTCGACGCCGCCCGCGCCGCCGAAGTCGCCGCCCGCGTCGGCGCCACCGCGCTGCCCACCGGCGCCGACCTGATCAACTCCCCCGAGGTGGACGCCGTCCTCGTCACCTCCTGGGGTCCCACCCACGCCGAGCACGTCCTGAACGCCATCGCGGCCGGGAAGCCCGTGTTCTGCGAGAAGCCCCTCGCGACGACCGCCGAGGACTGTCTGCGCGTCGTCGAGGCCGAGCAGTCCCACGGCCGCCGTCTCGTCCAGGTCGGCTTCATGCGTCGCTTCGACGCCGGCTATCGCCAGATGAAGGAGGTCGTCGCCTCCGGCTCCCTCGGCGCGCCGCTGATCGTGCACTGTGCGCACCGCAACCCGACCGTGCCCGACGCGTACCACTCCGCGATGGCCGCCCAGGACACGGCCGTGCACGAGATCGACGTACTGCGCTGGCTGCTCGACGACGAGATCGTCTCCGCCCAGGTGATCACCCCACGCGCCACGAGCAAGCGGTTCGCGCATCTGAAGGACCCGCAGATCATGCTCTTCGAGACCGCGGGCGGCGTCCGTATCGACCTGGAGGTCTTCGTCAACTGCCAGTACGGCTACGACATCCAGTGCGAGGCCGTCGGCGAGGAGGGCCTGGTCCGGCTGCCCGACCCGGCCGCCGTCGCCGTCCGCACCGCCGGGCGGCACAGCACCGCGGTCCTTCAGGACTGGAAGGCCCGCTTCGCCGAGGCCTTCGACACCGAGTTCCGTGAGTGGGTGGGCGCCGTCGCGGCCGGTGCCGAACCCACCGGCCCGTCCGCCTGGGACGGCTACGCCGCCACGGTCATCACGGACGCCGCCGTCCGTTCCCTCCAGACCGACGGCACCGTTGTCACCGTCGGCATGAAGCCCCGACCCGCGTTCTACGGAGGCACCGCGTGAAGATCGCCCTCGACCCCTACATGTTCCGCGCTCTGCCGCTCGACGACATGGTGCGCACGGTCGCCGAACTCGGCTACGAGTACATCGAGCTGTCCCCGCGCGAGGACTTCATGCCGTTCTTCCTGCACCCGCGGGCCGACGACGAACGCATCGCCACACTCAAGAAGTCCCTGCGGGCCCACGGCGTCCAGCTGTCCTCCGTGCTGCCGCTGTACAAGTGGTCCTCGCCCGACGAGACCGAGCGGCAGGCCGCCGTCCGCTACTGGAAGCGGATGATCGAGATCACCGCGGACCTCGGATGCACGCTGATGAACTCGGAGTTCAACGGCCGCCCCGAGCACGCCGCCGAGAGCGAGGCCGCCTTCTGGCGCTCCCTGGAGGAGCTGCTGCCCCTCCTCGAGCGGGAGGGCATCGCCCTGAACCTGGAGGCCCACCCGGACGACTTCTGCGAGGAGAACACCCCCGCGGTCGACCTCGTCCGCGCGATCAACAAACCCTGGGTGAACTACCTCTACTGCGCCCCGCACACCTTCCACCTCTCGGGCCCCGCGCAGGCAGGAGCGGACATCGCGTCGATGATGCGCTACGCCGGCGACAAGCTGAGGCACGTGCACATCGCGGACTCCTTCAACCACAAGGGATCCTCGGGCCTGCGCTACATCCTCAACCCGCCCGGCACCCCGGCCCGCATCCACCAGCACCTGGACGTCGGCCAGGGCGAGGTCGACTGGGACGTCTTCTTCACCACCCTGCGCGAGATGGACTTCGACGGGGTCGCCACGGCGTGCGTCTTCGCCTGGGAGGAACGCGCCCGCGAATCCTCCGCGTTCATGCTCGACCGCATCACCAGGGAGCTCGCCGCCTGAGTCCGGCCGGGGCGTGTCCGGTCCCCTCCAAACTCCGTGCACAGAGCCCTGCCGGGCGCCGACAGCCGCCCGGCAGGGTACGCGGCGCGAGGGAATCACCGCCCGCCGCCTGCTGTTGTCTGCCAGAGCAGGCACCGAAAGAAGCCCAAGGGAGGCCGACCGTGTACGGCGACTCAGCAACGATCCGCAAGATCCTGACCGAGCTCGGCGACACGTGGGCGATCGTCGGCCTCTCGTCGAACCAGCACCGCGCGGCATACCGTGTCGCCGAGGTCCTCCAGCGCTTCGGCAAGCGCGTCGTCCCCGTCCATCCGAAGGCCGAGACCGTCCACGGAGAGACGGGGTACCCGTCCCTCGACGCGATCCCCTTCGAAGTCGACGTGGTCGACGTCTTCGTCAACAGCGAGCTCGCCGGACCGGTCGCCGACGAGGCCGCCGCCATCGGCGCCAAGGCCGTCTGGTTCCAGCTGGGCGTCGTCGACGAGCAGGCGTACGAGCGCACCCGCGCGGCCGGCCTGGACATGGTCATGGACCGTTGCCCGGCGATTGAACTAAATTCACTACGTTAGCGAGGCTCAGCGAGCGGTTCCAACCCGCCTGCAGAGCTTTGATCGACTGCACGGCATACCGAGACGCCATGCACAACTGGAACACTCCCAACCGCTGCGCGAGCTCGCGCGCCAGCTCTTCGGTCCTGACCTCGACATTCCAACCCGTCGACATGGCTGGCCGACCGTCCACGACATAGGCCGATTTGAAGGCACCGACCGGCCCAAAATCCCGGGGTGCCGTCGAACCGATTCGCCGCTGCTCCGTCGGCGCGTCGCTGGGCGCCGACGGAGGGTTGGCAGGCTCGCGAGGCTCAGCCGACGGCGTGGTGGGCTCCCAACCCGGCCGCGACGAGGTCATTCACGTTCTCAGGTACTTGTCGGTCATGGTGGTGTTGACCTGGGGCATGGTGTGGATGGTCATGCCGGTGGGTGTCCGGCAGCTGCCCGGCGACATCGTGCTGGACGGGGAACTGGTGGTGCGGGAGAACGGGCGCCTGGCCTTCGAGCGCCTCCAGCAGCGCGCCCACCGTACGGCCGCGTCCGCGGCCCGGGCCGCGCAGCAGTGGCCCGCCCACTTCGTAGCCTTCGACCTACTGCACCAGGGAGACGATGACCTGACCTCCCGTCCGTGCAGACCCGCCGAGAGGCGCTGGAACGGCTCTTCGCGGATCAGGATCTTAGCCGCCGTGGACGCTGCGTCCGTCGATGACCGACCCGCGGCAGGCCGCCGACTGGCTCCAGTGGCCGGCGGCCGGTACGGAGGGGCTGGCCTTCAAGCGGCTGGACCAGCGCTACGTCCCGAACGGACGGGGATGGCTCAAGTACCGGATACGGCACACCGCCGAGGCCGTCGTCGGTGCGGTGTCCGGTACGACGGGCGCGCCCGTCACCGCCCTGCTCGGGCGCTTCGACTCCGGTGGCTGCCTCCACTACGCCGGCCGCACCACCGTGCTCCCCGCCACCGTACGGCGCGCCCTCGCCGCCGCTCTCCGGCGCGCGGGAACCGGCCACCCCTGGGCCAGGCGGACCTTCAGCGTGTCCTGGGGGTCGCGCGAGCGTCTGACGGTGCAGCTGGTCGAACCGGACGCTGTCGCAGAGGTAGCCGTGGACATCTCCCGGTGCCCCTCCGCCCGATGACGCCACCCGGTCCGGCTGCTACGAGTAGGTACCGACATGGAACCCGCGACGTCCCCCTGTTCGGCCAGCCTCAGTGAGTGCCCGTTTCCCAGCCGTATCCGGTGCAGATGCTGACGTGACAGCAAATGGCAAGCATCTCAAACTGACCACGTGAGCCCCGGTCTCAGCCTCCGTCTCCAGCGGTCCGGGCAGCTTCCCGTACCGCTGAGGACAGTCAGCGGCGTACCGAGACGACGGCGACCTGCACACGCAGCTTGGCCGCGCTTTCACTCAGAGCTCGTGTGGTGCAGGAGCCGAAATGTTGGAGTGCTGGCGGCCGAGTCCGGCGACCTCGACCTCGATGACGTCACCCGGTCGCAGGGCCACAGCCGGAGACCTGAAGTCACCGCAGCCTGCCGGTGTCCCGCTGAGGATGACATCCCCCGGTGCCAAGGTGAAGAACGACGAGCAGTAGGAGACGAGTTCGGCGATGCTGAAGATCATCGAGGCTGTGGACCCGTTCTGCATCAGCTGACCGTTGACCCACGTCCGGATCGCGACCTGTTGCGGGTCCGGCACCTCGTCCTTTGTGAGAATCCAGGGCCCAAGAGGGCAGAAGGTGTCGAGTCCTTTGCCGCGCACCCACTGGCCGTCCTGCTCCTGCAGATCGCGGGCGGAGAGGTCATTGGCCGCGACGTAACCGGCGACGTAGGACATCGCCTCGTTGACGGGCACGGACTTGGCGGGACGGCCTATGACGACGCCAAGTTCCGCTTCCCAGTCTGCTCGGGCGGTCAGTGCCAGGTCCACCACGATGTCGTCACGGGGACCGCATGCAGAGGACGAGAGTTTCGGAAAGAGGTAGGGGGCCGTCGGGGTCTTCCACCCCATCTCGGCCACGGTGTCGGCGTAGTTGAGGCCGATGCCGTGGATCGTCGGGGGCCGGTACGGCAGCAGGTACTCCAGCTGCTCTTCGGCGACCTGGTCGCCGGGCCCGGCGTCGGCCCCGGTGACAACGTCGAGGGCGGGCACCCGGCTGGTGCGCCACCCCTGGCCGCTGTCGACGACTGTTGTGACGACCCCGTCGACGCGGGCGGTGGCAATCCTCATCGCACATCCTCCTGGCCGGCTGGGGAGGGGACGACGAGTCGCCCGTCGACCCGGCGCGGAATGGACGTGTACGCGTCGTGCAGCTCGTGGGGTAGCACCTCCACCGGGGCCGACTGCCAGGTCACCGGGCGCAGGAAGCGCCTGATCGCAGTGGTGCCGACCGACGTGTGCTGGCTGTTGGTCGCCGGCCACGGGCCACCGTGGTGCTGGGCCCATGAGACCGACACGCCGGTGGGGAACCCGTTGAACAGCAGCCGCCCGGCTTTGGGCAGCAGCGCACGGACGATGGCGCGAATGTCTTCGCTCGGCTCGGAGTGGATCGTGGCGGTGAGGGAACCCGGCAGGCTGACAATGATGCCGGCAAGGTCCGCTTCGGCATACCGGACGATGACGGTGGTGGGGCCGAAGCACTCACCAACCTGTGACCCGACCAGGTCACGCGCTTCCACGGCCAGCAGCCGCGGCGCTACGGCGAAGCCACTGCCGGACGGCCTTTCTCCCTCGGCCACCACGCGGAAGCCGGGGATGCGCCGCAGTTCCGCGCTGGTCTCCTCGTATCCGTCGCGGATGCCCTCGTTGAGGAGGGTAGCCGCGGGCCGGTCGGCGATGAGGTTGCCGGCCGTGTTGACCAGGGCGTCACCGGCGGGACCCTGGGGTACCAGCACGAGCCCCGGCTTGGTGCACAGCTGGCCGCCTGAGCCGGTGAGCGACAGGACGAGGTCTTCGGCGATCGTTGTTCCCCGCGCCGCGGCTGCCGCCTGCGTGACAACGACCGGGTTGAGGCTGGCGAGCTCACCGAAGAAAGGGATCGGCGTCTGGCGCTGCTCGATCAGCCGCATCAGTGCCCGACCACCGTCCAACGACCCCGTGAACCCCACGGCGCTGATGGCGGGGTGCTGCACCAGCCGCGCGCCGGCCTCGCGGCCGTGCACGAGCCCGATCGTCCCGGCGGGCGCCCCGGCGTCGTACGCCGCTGCGCTCAGGATGCCGTGCATCATCACCGACAGGGCCGGGTGGGAATCGTGGGCCTTGACCACGACCGGGCAGCCCGCCGCCAGGGCGGACATGGTGTCGCCGCCGGGCACGGAGAAGGCGAGTGGGAAGTTGCTGGCGCCGAACACCGCGACCGGTCCTGTCGGGACCAGCATCCGGCGCAGGTCGGGCCTTGGACCCATGGGTGTGTCACCGGCGTGGTCGATCGTGACCTCGAGGTGGCCGCCTTCGTCGACGACGTCGGCGAACAGGCGGGCCTGGTACACGGTGCGGGTGAGTTCGCCTTCGAGGCGGGCGCGGGGCAGCCCGGTCTCACGGACGCCCAGCGACACAATGTCCGCGCGCCGGGCTGCCATGGCGTCCGCCATGGTTCGCAAGAGCTCCCCGGGGAAGGCGCGATCACGCTCTGCGAGCTGCACGAACGCCGCCGCGGCAGAGCGGCACACCTCCTCGAGCTCCTCGTACGATGTGGCGGTGGCGACTTCCTCGACTTCGGTTCCGGTGGCGGGGTTGATACTGACGATGGTCTCGGCAGTCATGCTGCTCCTGGGGCGTTGGCAGAGGCGCGACGCTTCAGCGGGCGGGCGCGTCCGGGTGGGGGCGGTCGACCGGCGGGACGAGCTGGTAGCCCTCCGCCTCGTAGTCGAAACCTTCGAGCGTGACCTCGTCGCGGCCGTCGGAAGCGGCGGCGTAGAAGGCCCTGATCTCGGTGATCAGTCCGGTCTCGGGGTCGAAGCGGTACCACTCGTCACCGCGCAGGTATCCACCGATCGCGGTCTTCCAGTGGGTCCACTCGATGACCGCCTGCAGTGACTCGGGTTCGGCGATCAGACGCTCGATATTCCAGGCCGAACCGATGCGCATGACGAGCGCGCGCCAGTTCTCCGCGATGGTGCGGGCACCCCGCCACGGGCCGTCGAGTCCGGGCGGGAAGTAATGGACGGCCTCGGGGTGGAATGTCGCGGCCATGCCCTCGACGTCCGCGTCGTTGCAGCCCTGGAAGTAGGTCCGGATGGTGGCCTCCATCCGGGTGCGCTGCTCGTCGCGCGGGAGGTCGGCGAAGCGGGTCATCGCGCGGCCTCCGCCCCGGTTGCAGCGGCGGACGTCTGGAGGACTACAGAGGTGCCGTCCACGGGGTGCGCCGACCGCCAGGCCTGATAGGAGGCTATGGTCTCCTCGCTGGGCGGATAGGTGCCCCACAGTGGCTCCCCCGCCTTGACCCTGTCGTGGAGGTAGGACTCGAGCCGTTCCTGCTCGGCCGCAGGACCGGCAATCTCGGCCGCCAGGGCGCGGGGCACGACGATGACGCCGTCGCGGTCACCGACGAGGATGTCACCCGGGTAGACCGCGACTCCCGCGCAGCCGATCGGGACGTCGAGGTCCGCAACGTGGAAGGAGGCCGGTCGCGTCGTGGCGGTGATCGCCCGCGAGTAGGTCGGGAAGCCCAACTCGGCGAGCGCGGCCCCGTCGCGGAAGGCGCCGTCGGTCACGAAGGCCGCGGCGCCCCGCTTCATCGCCCGGGTCACGAGCATGTCACCCGCCGAGGCCGCGGTGACGTCGCTGCGCGAGTCCACGACCAGGACATCGCCGGAGCCGAGCCGTTCGACCGCTTCCCACTGGAGGACGTTGCCTGTGCGGTAGGGGTCGTCCATCGGATCCACGTCCTCGCGGGCAGGGACGAAGCGCATGGTGCGCGCCTGTCCTACGAAGCCGTCGAAGTGCGTGCCCACAGGGGTGAGGCCGACGAGGAACGGTTGACGGATCCCTCGCCGGTAGAGCTGGGTCGCCAGCGTCGCGGTGCTGGCGCGGCCCAGATCAGCCAGCACGTCCGGGGGAACAGGGGGAAGATCCAGCGCTGTCACGGTCCACCTTCCTCAGGGACTGGGATGAACGATCCCAACCCTAGACGACATCCCATTCAGCGAACAACCATCCCATTAATCGGGCCCCACTCCTTGACTTGCCCCAAGACGGCCGCCTAGCGTCCCCACGTCGGTATACCAATGAGCGATAAATCGTCCCGATGAATGGGATGCCCATCGTCTGCCGACAGGTATCCGAGGCGCAGCGTTGCGAGAGGATCGAGACATATGTCCGCCGCCATTGCAGACGAACACCCGGCAGTCGCTACCGCCAGCCGGAAGATCTACCGGCGCATCATCGTGCTGTTCGCGCTGATGATGATGCTCAACCAGATCGACCGCTCGAACATCGGCTTCGTCCAGGAGGACCTGGATGCCCACTTCGGCATCGGGGCAGCCGCATACGGCCTCGGCGCCGGCCTGTTCTTCGTGGGCTACTTCCTGTTCGAGGTGCCCAGCAACGCACTGATGCAGAAGGTGGGGGCGAAGCTGTGGATCACCCGCATCTGCGTCACCTGGGGCGCCGTCTCGGCTGCGATGATCTTCGTCCGCGGTGAGACCAGCTTCTACATACTCCGCTTCCTGCTCGGAGTGGCCGAGGCCGGGTTCGTTCCAGCGGTGCTGTTCTACATCGCCTCCTGGCTCCCCAACCGCTACCAGGGCAGGGCCACCGGCACCTGGGCGGTGGGCGCCCTCTTCGCCTACTCCGCCGGCAGTCTGGTCTCAGGACCGCTGCTCTCGTTGCACGGCTTCCTCGGCCTTGACGGCTGGCAGTGGCTGTTCCTCATCGAGGGCCTGGTCACCGTCGGACTCGGCATCGTCGGCTATTTCCTGCTCGACTCCAGGATCAGTGAGGCGAAATGGCTCACCGAGGAGGAGCGCACACAGCTCAGCCTGCAGATCGCCGCGGAACGGACCTCCGACGCCGAGCAGGGCTCGACCATGCAGACCATCAAGAAACTGCTGCGCAGTCCGGTGATCCATCTCTTCATGTGGATCTACTTCGCCGTGCAGATGTCCATCTACTCCACAACGTTCTGGCTGCCGAGCGTGGTGCGCGACATCGGGGTCAGCAGTGACAACATGGTCGGGCTGTTCTCCGCCCTTCCTTGGCTCTGCACCATCCCGTACCTGTACTTCGTCTCCAGGCGCGGCGACCGTCACCCCGAGCAGCGCTCCACCTTGATGACCACGTCGTTCGTGCTGGCCGCGGCCGGAACCCTGGCGGCGGCCCTCACGGGCTCGTGGCTGGGCCTGGTGTTCATCATCCTGGCCACCCTCGGATTCAAGACCGTCGCACCGGTCTTCTGGCCGCTGCTGCGCGAGCGCACCGACCCCCTGACCGCGGCGACCGCGATCGCCCTGGTCAACTCCGTCGCCAACCTCGGTGGCTTCGTCGCACCGTACGGCTTCGGCCTGGTCAAGGATTCGACCGGCAGCACCAGTCTGGCGATGCTCGGACTCGGAGTGATCATCGCGATCGCGGCCGGGGCCACACTCCTGGTACGCCGCATCCCCCGCCGACCGGTGGCCGACCAATCGGCCATCGACCGGACCGACCTCGACCAAGTCGGTCTCCAGACACCGCAGGCCATGACGAGTGCCGGTCTCGACGGGCCCACCTCTGATCCGCGCTGAAGCGCAAGGCGCCATTTCCCCGTACAACGAAGAAAGGACACCCGTCCGTGAGCACTACTTTCCTCAACCGGACCAGCGCCACAGTCACCAGCAAGACCAACGAACGCCACTTCGCGGCGCTGGAGCGCGGCGAAGCCAGCACCGATGCCATCGCCTCGGTCACGCTCTCCCTCGTCAGCCTGCCGCTGGCCGCACCCATCAGTGACGCCAAGGTACTGACCGGCCGCCAGAAGCCCCTCACCGAGATCGCCTTCCTCTTCGCCGAGATCCGCACCGAGGCGGGATTCGAGGGCGTGGGCTACAGCTACTCCAAGCGCGCCGGCGGGCCCGCCCAGTACGTCCACGCGAAGGAGATCGCACCTGAGCTGATCGGCGAGGACCCCAACGACATTCAGCGGATCTGGACCAAGCTCGTCTGGGCCGGTGCCTCCGTCGGCCGCAGCGGGCTGTCGACCCAGGCGATCGCCGCCATCGACATTGCCCTGTGGGACCTCAAGGCCAAGCGCGCCCAGCTCCCCCTCGCGAAGCTGCTCGGCGCCCACCGCGACTCGGTGCAGTGTTACAACACCTCCGGCGGCTATCTGTCCATGTCCATCGAGCAGGTGGTGGAGAACACCCGGGCATCCGTCGAGCGCGGCATCGGCGGCATCAAGATCAAGGTCGGCCAGCCCGACACGAACATCGACCTCCAGCGGGTCGCGGCCATCCGCGAGCAGCTGGGCGACGGCTTCCCGATGATGGTCGACGCCAACCAGCAGTGGAACCGCAGTACGGCGATCCGCATGGGCCGGAAACTGGAGGCGTTCGGCCTGACCTGGATCGAGGAGCCGCTCGACGCGTACGACGCTGAAGGCCACGCCGCTCTCGCCGCGGAGCTCGCCACCCCGATCGCCACCGGCGAGATGCTCACCAGCGTCGCCGAGCACGCCGAACTGGTCCGTCACCGCTCGGTCGACTTCCTCCAGCCGGACGCGCCACGGGTGGGCGGCATCACCCCGTTCCTGAAGATCATGGCCATGGGCGAGCAGGCGAAGATGCGGATGGCACCGCACTTCGCCATGGAGATCCACCTGCACCTCGCCGCGGCGTACGAGATCGACCCGTGGGTGGAGCACTTCGAGTGGCTCGAGCCGATGTTCAACGAACGCCTCGAGATCCGCGACGGCCGGATGATCGTGCCCAACCGCCCCGGACTGGGCTTCAGCCTGAGCGAGCAGGCTCGTGCCTGGACCCAGGAGACCGTCACGGTCTGAGACCATCTGCTCCCAGCCCGCCCACGGCAACGTCGTCCCGGAGGGCTGAGAGACTGGCAGCGGACATCACCCGCCCGACCAATGCGGGCGGGCCCACCGCGACCGGCCAAGCAGAGGAACGGGAACGTGACCGAGCAGGACGAAGGCCGCAAAGGCGCACTCGACCGAGGACTCAGCATCCTGAGCCACCTCGCCGACGCGCGAGAGGCGTCCACGGCGGAACTGGCAGCCGCCGCCGACATCAGCCGCAGCGCCGCGTACCGCATCGTCGAAAAGCTCAGCCAGTACGACTTCCTCCACGCCACCTCGAACGGCCGCTGGCGCCTGGGCCCGGCCGCCGCCCGTCTCGCCATGGCCGCCGTTCACTCCACCGACGTGTCCGACGTCGCTCCCGAACTGCTCCGGGTCCTGGTCCAGCAGACCCGCGAAACCGTCAGCCTCGGCGTCCTCAGCGGCGACGAAATGGTGTTCATCTACCGCGAACGCGGCCCCCAGTCTGTCAGCGTCAACGCTGACCTCGGCGCCCGCAGGCCCCTGCACGCCACCTCGGTCGGCAAGGCCTACCTCGCAGGACTGAACCCCCGCGAGAGAGCAGACCTGCTCCGCACCCTCACACTGACAGCCTTCACCCCGCAGACACTCACCACCACCGACGCCCTCGAACGCGACATCACCACGGCCCAGGCCCGGGGCTGGACCGAGGAGCACGGCGAGTTCGATCTCGCCAGCGCCTGCTGCGGCGCCCCCATCTTCGATCACACCGGCCATGTCGTGGCCGCCATCAGCGTCGCCGGCCTCAAGGACCGCGTCGAACCCGCCCTCGACCGCCTCGGCCCTCTGACAGTCGCCACAGCAGACGCCATCTCGCGCCGGCTCGGACACAACCCGGGGCTGTAAGACGTTCGGTGTGACTCCAGATCATGGAAGATGCGTCGATGCCCAGTGAGAACGTGTCCGCTTCCAGGCCGCCGAGCCCACGACGGCTGTGTCGGCGAAGGCCGTGGACGACCAGTTGATCGATGAGTTGGTGGGCCGCGCCCAGGCCGAGGGCCTGCGACTGACCGGCGGGGCGGACCGCTGCAGCAACTGACCAAGCGGCTGCTGGAGTCCGCCTGTCCGTCTTCGGGACGCTGTCCGTCTTCGGCACGTGCCTTACCCGCCGCATGTGCCTCATGCGCTCACACGTGCCTCACCCGCCGCACGGGCACGGCGCCGGGAGACTCCCGGGCCGTGCACCGTGGCGGCGGGTGAGGTGTGGGTCGGCCTGGTGGCGTCTCGCCGGCCGGGGCAGCGCCGTGTCAGGGGTTCGCCAAGCGGTTGCGCGTGACCGCCTTCTTCAGCAGGGGCCAGGCCAGCAGCAACACGATCACCGCGTACACGGTCACCGAGAAGGGCGTGTTGATCAGTCCCCTGACACTGCCGTCGCTGATCTGCAGGGCGCGCCGCAGCTGTTGTTCGGCGTTGGGGCCGAGGATCACACCGATGACGGCCGGGAGCACGGGCAGCCCGTAGCGCCGCATGCCGAAGCCGATCAGGCCGATGATCAGCAGGATGATCAGGTCGATCACCTCGCCGCCGACCGCGTACGCCCCGACCGCCGCGAAGAACATGATCCCGGCGTACAGGTACGGCCGCGGGATGCGCAGCAGCTTCGCCCACAGCGGCGCCAGCGGCAGGTTGAGCGCGAGCAGCAGCACCATGCCGACGAACAGGGAGGCGATCAGGCCCCACACCAGCTCGGGTTCACGCTCGAACAGCAGCGGGCCGGGCTGGATGCCGTACTGCTGGAAGGCGGCCAGCATCACGGCCGCGACCGCGGTGGTGGGCAGGCCGAGGGTCAGCATGGACACCAGCGTGCCCGCCGCCGAGGCCGACGCCGCCGACTCCGGTCCCGCCACGCCCTCGATGGCGCCCTTGCCCCACTCGTCCTTGTGCTTCGACAGGCGCTTCTCCGTGACGTAGGAGAGGAACGTGGGGATCTCCGCGCCGCCCGCCGGGATCGCGCCGAACGGGAAGCCGATGAACGGGCCGCGCAGCCAGGACTTCCAGGTCCGCTTCACATCGCCGCGGCCGAGCCACGGGCGGCCCACCGGGATCGCCTCGCCCGTCGTGCGCCGCAGGTGGGCGGCCACCCACAGGGCCTCACCGATCGCGAACAGGCCGACCGCGACGATCACCACGTCGATGCCGTCGGCGAGCTGGAGCGAACCGAAGGTGAGGCGCTGCTGCCCGGTCATCTGGTCGAGGCCGACGAGGCCGATCGTCAGGCCGATGAGCAGGGACGCGAGGCCGCGGATGCGCGACGAGCCCAGTACCGAGGTCACGGCGATGAACGCGAGCACCATGATGGCGAAGTAGTCGGGCGCGCCGATGTCCACCGCCAGGTCGGCGACCGTCGGTGCGAGCGCGACCAGCAGGATCGTGCCGATCATGCCGCCCGCGAAGTGGCCGATGGCGGCGGCCGCGAGCGCCTGTGCGCCGCGCCCCGACTTGGCCATGGGGTTGCCCTCCATGGCCGCGACCACGGCCGCGCTCTCCCCCGGGGTGTTGAGGAGGATGGAGGTGGTCGAGCCACCGAACATCGCGCCGTAGTAGATGCCCGCGAACATGATGAACGCGGCGACCGGGTTGAGCCCGTAGGTCACCGGCAGCAGCAGCGCGACCGCCATCGCGGGGCCGATGCCGGGCAGGACACCGATCGCGGTGCCGAGCAGCACGCCGAGGGCCGCCCACAGCAGGTTGACCGGACTGAGGGCAGTGCCGAAGCCGTCCAGGAGGGAGTTGAGGGCATCCATGTCACAGCACTCCCATCAGGGGACCGCCTGGCAGCGGCACTCCGAGCAGGTTGTTGAAGGCGGCGTAGGTGGCCAGGGAGAGGACCGCCGCAATGAGCGGATCGCGGTCGAAGCGGCGGCTGCCGAGAGCGAACGCCGCTCCCCAGAACAGCAGCGCTCCCGCCACGGGGAAGCCGAGGGGGTTGATGAGGACGGCCGCGCCGAGGAAGACCCCGGTGAGCAGGGCCACGGTGCGCCAGTCGGCGGGTTCGGACAGGTCGACGTCCTCACCGGACTCGGCCTGGCCGCGTCCGCCACGCAGCACGTCCACGGCGAGCAGGGCGGCGATGACCAGCAGTCCGGTGCCGACCACGATGGGCACGGTGCGTGGTCCGACCGGACCGCGCTGGGCGATGTCGACGTCCATGGTGAGCGCGTCGGTGAGGACGAGCACGCCGAGGGCCAGCAGCAGGACCGAGACGCCGAGTTCGGAGTGGTCGCGCAGCCAGGAGCGGCGCTCGGTCGCGGGTGCCGGGGAGGTGCCGGTCGATGGCGTCGTCACAGCCCGAGCTCCTTCAGCACCGAAACCACACGCTTGTCCTGGGCCTCCAGGAATTCGCCGAACTTGTCACCGGTGAGGAACGCGTCGTCCCAGCCGTTCTGCTTCATGGACTTCTGCCACTCGGGCGAGTCGTGGAGTTCCTCTATCAGCCGGGTGAGCTTGTCGCGCTCGCTGTCGGTGAGGCCGGGCGGGGCGACGATGCCGCGCCAGTTGGTGAAGTTCACGTCGTAGCCCGCCTCTTGGAGCGTGGGCGCGTCGAGACCGTCGACGCGTTCGGGGCCGGTGACCGCGAGGAGGCGCAGCTCACCCGCCTTGATCTGGTCGAGGTACTCGCCGACGCCCGAGACGCCGAAGGCGACCTTGTTGCCGAGGATCGAGGCGAGCAGTTCGCCACCGCCGTCGAAGGGGACGTAGTTGACGTCCTTCGGCGCGATCCCGGCGGCCTGCGCCATCAGCATCGGTGCGAGGTGGTCGGGCCCACCGGGCGACGAACCGCCTCCCACCGGGAGCTTGCCGGGCTTCTCCTTCCAGGCGCCGATGAGGTCGTCGATCGTCTTGTACGGGGAGTCCTTGGCGACCACGACGACGTCCTGCTCCTCGGTGAGCCGGGCGATCGGAGTGGTGTCGGCGAGGGTGCTCGGCGCGTCGTTGGAGCGGACGGCGCCGACGACGCCGAGGCCCATGGACATCGCGAGTTTGCCGTTGCCGTGCTCGCTGACCAGCCGGGTCAGACCGACGGTGCCGCCGGCGCCGGGCAGGTTGAACACCTCGATGTTGTGGGTGAGCCCGGCGTCCTCGGCGTTCTTCGCTGCCGTACGGGCCGTGATGTCGTAACCACCGCCGGGTGTGTTGGGGACCATGAAGCGCAGGCCGGGGATCTGCGTGCCGGTCTCGGAGCCGCTGCCCGTGGTCAGCAGCGGCGGACCTACGAGTACCAGCACGGCGGCCCCGACCAGGGCGAGAGGGGCGCGCAGGCGCACTAATGCCACCACCTGTCTGAAATTGTTGTTGCGGGTACGGGACCCCTGTGGGGGGAGGGTGATGTGCGCCACATCGTGCCCGCACGTCGGTGGCCTGTCTCTCTTGCGGAACCAACGGAGGTTGTGTTCTTTGCGGTCGGGACGTGCGGCCGTGGGGCGGCAGGTTACCGGGGGCGTGCGTGCCGGAACAGTCCCCGCAAGTCTCTTTCCTCCACCGCAGGCGAGGGCCATGATGGGGCGACTCGGCAGATGAGCCGCCCGGGTCGTGTCAGTGGTGGAGATTGAGTCAACTGTGGTCGCCACGTTTCGTCGCCATACCCTCGCGGGCCAGATGCTGGTGCTGCAGCTCGCCATCGTCGTGGTGGTGCTGTTCGCCGTCGCCGCGGTCTCGCTCGCGCAGTCGGAGGCCACCTTCAACCGGGTCGAGGGCCGCCGGGTCGCCGCGCTGGCCGAACAGCTGGCCGCCAATCCCCTCGTACGGAGCCAGCTCACGCAGCCGGGTCCGCGGGAGGCACTGGACGCGCTGGTGGAGTCCACCCGGGTGCAGTCCGGGGTCACATCCGTCACCGTGGCCGTCACGGACGGCCGTATCGTCAGCTCGACGAATCCCACGGTGGTCGGCGACCGGATTCCGCTGGGGGCCGGAGTCGCCACGGGCCGTGGCTGGTCCGGCTCGCTCACCTGGGACGACAGCCATGAGCTGGTGGCGCAGGTGCCGGTGCTCGGGGCGCTGGAGGAGAACCTCGGGCAGAACCTGGGCACCGTCATGATCGGCGAGGCGTCCCCGACGGTGTGGCAGCGGCTCAGCGGGGCGTCCTCGTATCTGCTGGCCTATCTCGGCATCGCCAGCGGGCTGGGCCTCGCCGGCTCCTGGATGCTGTCACGGCACGTCAAGCGGCAGACCCTGGGTCTGGAGCCACGCGAGATCGCCGGTCTCGCCGAGCACCGGGAGGCGATGCTGTACGGCATCGCGGAGGGCGTGATCGCCCTGGACCCGGGGTCCCGGCTCACCCTGGTGAACGACATGGGCCGGCGCCTGCTGGACCTGCCCGAGGACTGTGTGGGCAAGAGCCTGTCCGACCTCGGTATCGAGGGGCGCCTGCGGGACGTCCTGGTCGGCGCCCGCGACAAGTCGGCGGATCCGCGGGACGCGGTGGTCATACGGCACGGGCGGGTGCTCGTGATGAACCGGATGACCGTCACCAAGGACGGCCGCCTGCTCGGCTCGGTCACCACGCTGCGGGACCGTACGGAACTGGCGCGGCTGGAACGGGAGATCGGCTCCTTCCGCAGCTCCTCCGAGCTGCTGCGCGCCCAGGCCCACGAGTTCGCCAACCAGTTGCACACCATCTCCGGGCTGATCCAGATCGGCGAGCAGGACGAGGTGGTGCGCTACATCCGCGCGCTGAACCAGCACCGCCAGTCGCTCGACATGACGCTGACCCGCCGGGTGCGGGACACCGCCGTCGCCGCCCTCCTGATGGCGAAGACGTCCCTCGCGGCCGAGCGGAAGGTCACCCTGCGCATCTCGGACGACACCGCCCTCGGCCGGCTGGCACCGGAGGACGCCGCCGACGTGGCGACCGTGGTCGGCAACCTGGTCGACAACGCCGTCGACGCGGCCACCGGGGGCGAGTACGCCGACGGGGAGGCGGCCTGGGTGGAGGTCGAGCTGCGGCAGGACGCCGCCAGCGTGGAGATCGTGGTCCGCGACTCCGGCCCCGGCATCGCACCCGAACTCGCCCACGAGGTCTTCGTGCACGGCTTCACCACCAAGGCGGCCGAGGAGGGCGAGCGCGGTATCGGCCTCGCCCTCACCCGGCTCGTCTGCAAACGCCGCGGCGGGGAGATCGCCGTGGCCAACACACCCGACGGAGCCATGTTCACCGCCCGCATGTCCGTGAGCCACCCGGCCGGCGCGGTGGCGGAAGGAGCGCCCCGATGAGCTCGTTGCCCGCGACGATTCCGATGATCGGCACGAACCACATGAACAGCACGAACACCGCGAACAACGCCATCGATGTGCTCGTCGTCGACGACGACTTCATGGTGAACCGGGTCCACCGCACCTTCGTCGAACGCGTCCAGCCGTTCCGCGTGGTCGGCACGGCCGGCACCGGCGAGCAGGCCATCGCCGCGGTCGACGACCTCCGCCCCGACCTGGTCCTGCTCGACCTCTACCTCCCGGACATCTTCGGCCTGGACGTCATCCCCCGGCTGCGCACCGCCGGGCACGACTGCGACGTCATGGTCATCAGTGCCGCCCGCGAGGCCGACGCGGTGCGCGGCGCCGTCCGGCACGGGGTGGTGGACTACCTCCTCAAGCCCTTCGAGTACGAGGACCTGCGCGTCCGCCTGGAACGGTACGCCGCGCAGCGCGGCCGGCTGCTCACCACCGTCGTCCGGGGCCAGGCCGACGTGGACCGTGTCCTGGCCGGAGCGTTGGCGCCGAGCCCCGGCAACGCCCTGCCCAAGGGACTCAGCGTGGAGACCGCCGACCTCATCGAACGCGCCCTCCGCGACACCGACAGCACCCTCTCCGCCACCGAGTGCGCGACCGCCACGGGCATCTCCCGCGTGAGCGCCCGCCGCTATCTGGAGTACTTCCACGCGGCCGGCAGCGCCGACGTGTCCCTGCGCTACGGGGCGGCCGGCCGCCCCGAGCGGCGGTACAGCTGGCGCGGGTGAGAAGCCACGGAAGCATCCGGCCGGGCGCCGGGTTCAGCCGGCCCACGTCCACTCCGCCACCTCCGGCAGGTCCGTGCCGTGCTCGCGGATCCAGGCGTGGTGCCGGGTGCGGGCGTCGGCCATACGCTGGCGTACGACGGCGGCGCGGACACCGAGGCCGGGGACCCGGTCGATCACGTCCATGACCAGGCGGTAGCGGTCGAGGTCGTTGCGGACGACCATGTCGAACGGGGTGGTCGTGGTGCCCATCTCCCGGTAACCGCGCACATGCATGTTGCGATGGCCGGTGCGGCGGTAGGCGAGGCGGTGGATCAGCCAGGGGTAGCCGTGGTAGGCGAAGATCACCGGCTGGTCGGTGGTGAACAGTCCGTCGTACTCGAAGTCGGGCATCCCGTGCGGGTGGTCCTCGCGCGGCAGCAGCCGGGTCATGTCGACGACGTTCACCACGCGCACGGCCAGTTCCGGGAGGTGGCGCCGCAGCAGGTCGGACGCGGCCAGCACCTCCTGGGTGGGCACGTCGCCCGCGCAGGCCAGGACCACGTCGGGGTCGCCGTCGCCGTTCTCGGTGCCCGCCCAGTCCCAGATCCCTGCGCCGCGGGCGCAGTGGGCGCGGGCCTGGTCCAGGGACAACCAGTCGAAGCAGGGCTGCTTGCCCGCCACGATCACGTTCACGTAGTCCCGGCTGCGCAGTGCGTGGTCCGTCACGGACAGCAGGGTGTTGGCGTCCGGCGGCAGGTAGACGCGTACGACCTCGGGGCTCTTGTTGAGGACGTGGTCGACGAAGCCGGGGTCCTGGTGGGAGAAGCCGTTGTGGTCCTGGCGCCAGACGTGGGAGGTGAGCAGGTAGTTGAGCGAGGGGACCGGGGCGCGCCACGGCAGCTCCCGTGATGTCTTGAGCCACTTGATGTGCTGGCTGACCATGGAGTCGACGATGTGCACGAACGCCTCGTAGCAGGAGAACAGCCCGTGCCGTCCGGTGAGCAGATACCCCTCCAGCCAGCCCTGGCAGAGGTGTTCGGAGAGGACCTCCATGACCCGGCCGTGCCGGTCCAGGTGCTCGTCGACCTGGATCGTCTGGGCCTGCCATGCCTTGCCGCTGGCGGCGAAGACCGCGTCCAGCCGGTTGGAGGCGGTCTCGTCGGGGCCGACCAGGCGGAAGTCGCGGCGGGTGGCGGTGTCCCGCATGATCTGCGCGAGGAAGCCGCCGAGGACCCGGGTCGGTTCGTGCAGGGTCACGCCGGGCTTGTCGGCGGGGACGGCGAAGTCGTCGAGGGGCGGCAGCGGCAGTTCACGGGTCCGCAGACCTCCGTTGGCGTACGGGGTGGCGCCGAGGCGCCTCGCGCCCTCGGGGATGCAGGCGAGCACGTCCGCGGTGGGTCGGCCCTCGGCGTCGAAGAGCTCCTCGGGGCGGTACGAGCGCAGCCAGGCCTCCAGTTGCCTCCGGTGCTCCGGTTTCTCGCGGACACCGGCGAGCGGCACCTGGTGGGAGCGCCAGGTGCCCGCCACCGGCTCCCCGTCCACCCAGGCGGGTCCGGTCCAGCCCTTCGGTGTGCGCAGCACGATGACGGGCCAGTGCGGGCGCTCGTTCCCCCGTTCCTGACGTGCCGTGCGCTGCAGCAGCGCGATGCGGTCCAGCGACCGGTCGAAGGCCTCGGCCAGGGCGCGGTGGATCTGGACGGGGTCGTCGCCGGTGACGTGGATGGGCGCGTGGCCGTATCCCTTGAGGAGTTCGTCGAGTTCGGGCTCCGGGAGCCGGGCCAGCACGGCCGGGTTGGCGATCTTGTAGCCGTTGAGGTGGAGGATCGGCAGGACGGCGCCGTCGTACACGGGGTCGAGGAACTTGTTCGCGTGCCAGGAGGCGGCCAGCGGCCCGGTCTCGGCCTCGCCGTCGCCGATGACACAGGCGACCAGCAGGTCCGGGTGGTCGAGGGCGGCGCCGTACGCGTGCGCGAGCGAGTAGCCGAGTTCGCCGCCCTCATGGATCGAGCCCGGCGTCTGGGGCGCGATGTGGCTGGGCACCCCGCCGGGGAACGAGAACTGCCCAAAGAGCCGCGCCATGCCCTCGACGTCACGGGTCACGTCCGGGTACGTCTCGCTGTAGCTGCCCTCCAGCCAGGAGTTCGCGAGGACGGCGGGGCCGCCGTGGCCGGGTCCCCACACGCAGAGCGCGTCGAGACCGCGGGCCTTGATCACCCGGTTGAGGTGCGTGTACACGAGGTTGAGCCCCGGTGACGTGCCCCAGTGACCGAGGAGCCGCGGCTTGATGTGGGCTCCGGTGAGGGGCTCGGTCAGCAGCGGGTTGGCCAGCAGGTAGATCTGTCCGGCGGTGAGGTAGTTGGCGGCCCGCCAGTGGGCGTCCAGGGCACGCAGTTCCCCGTTGGTCAGGGTGGTTCGGCGGTCCTGGTGCGGGGTCTTCGGCATGGGTGACTCCCTGGGGCGTCGACGGGTCCTCGGACGGGGTCAGCCGTGCGCGACGACGGCGACGGGGGCGGTGGCGTGGTGCAGGACGGCGTGGGTGACGGGCCCGATGTGGGCGCCGATCGGGGAACGGCGGACACGGCGGCCGACGACCACGAGGGACGCCTCCCGGGACGCGTCGACGAGGTGGTGGGCCGGTTTGCCGGGCCGGGAGTCCTCGACGACCTCGACGGAGGGCAGCTTCTGCCGCCAGGGGCGCAGCACGTCGGTCAGCGCGACGGCCTCCCACTGGCCCCGCTCGGCTTCGAGCCCCGGGCGCTCGGGGATGCCGTGCGCGAAGTGGGGCGGCGGACTCCAGCCGTGGACGACCTTCAGGGCCGTGTCGCGCCGGGCCGCCGCGTCGAAGGCGAACCCGATCAGTGTGTCGTCCGGGCTGTCGGTGTCGAGGCCGAGGACGACCGGCCGGTACGGGGTGTCGGCGGACGGGTCGCCCCCCGGGTCCCTCAGGTGCTCGTCGGTGGCCTGTTCCCCGGCCCGTACGAGCACGACGGGCACCTCCGAGTGCGCGACGACGGACTGGCCGACGGAGCCGAGCAGAAAACCGCCGATGCCGCCCAGCCCGCGGGATCCGAGGACCAGCAGCTCGGCGTCCTTCGTCTCCTCGGTCAGCACCTCGGTGGCCGCGCCGAAGAACTGTCCGACGACCACCTCGACCCCCGGGTGGCGCCCCCGGATGCCGTCCGCCGCCTTACGAGGGACGCGATCCCTCCACTCGTGCTCGACGTCCGCGCCCAGCAGGGGGGCCCGCCCCATGGGTTCCGGCACCGGTTCCCAGACGTTGACCAGCCGCAGCGGCACCCCTCTGAGCCCGGCCTCACGCGCCGCCCACTCGGCGGCGGCCAGGCTCTCGGGCGACCCGTCGAGCCCGACGGTGACAGTGCGTGACATGGCGCGCACCTCCCGGTTCGGAGGACTGGTTCCAGCATCGCCGAGGGCGAGTACCCGCGCTCCGCGCGACAAGCCACGATGCGTCCGGAGCCGGGAAAGGGCCCAGGTTGGGGCCGGAAGCCCATGGCAAGGACGGGGGCGCGGAGCGACGCTGGAGGTGGCAGGTTCTTACGCTCCGTGGAGGCACCGCCATGAACGCTCCCCCCGCCACCCCCATGTTCCGCGCACTCCCCGCCGAGCACCGCCGGCGCCTGTTGGCCATGGCCAAGCAGGTGTCGTTTCCGCAGGGCGCCCGGCTCTTCGAGGAGGAGGGTCGCGCGGACCGGTTCTGGGTCATCCGCACCGGCACGGTTGACCTCGACATGCGCGTGCCGGGACGTCGCGCGGCGGTGATCGAGACCCTGGGCATCAACGACCTGGTCGGCTGGTCCTGGCTGTTCGCCCCGCACACCTGGCACCTGGGCGCCGAAGCGACGAGCCCGGTCCGGGCGTACGAGTTCGACGCCGTGGGCGTGCGCGCCCTGTGCCGGGAGGATCCCGCGTTCGGGCTGGCCGTCTCCGAGTGGATCGGCAGCATCCTCGCCCACCGGCTGCGATCGGCGCGGACCCGGCTGCTGGACCTGTACGCCCCCTACGGCAGCGGCCGCTGACCGCGACAGCTCGCACCACCTGAAACGCGTACTGGGAGTCACCGTGCACAGCACCCCCCGCATCGTGAGCGACGTGATGACCCACACGGTCGCGGCCGTCGGCCGTGGGGCGGGCTTCAAGGAGATCGTCCGGCTGCTGGAGCAGTGGAAGGTCAGCGCGCTGCCCGTCCTGGAGGGCGAGGGCCGGGTCGTCGGGGTCGTCTCCCAGGCGGACCTGCTGCCCAAGGAGGAGTTCCGCGACAGCGAACCGGACCGGCCTGTCGGGTTCGGCCGGCTGGCCGACCTGGTCAAGGCCCGGGCGGTGACGGCCGGGGAGCTGATGACCAGTCCGGCTGTCACCGTCCACGCCGACGCGACGCTCGCGGCGGCGGCCCGCACCATGGCGCACGCGAGGGTGAAACGGCTCCCCGTCGTCGACGACCACGGCATGCTGCAGGGCATCGTCAGCCGTGCGGACCTGCTCAAGGTGTTCCTCCGGGACGACGAGGACATCGCCGCGGAGGTGCGGGACGAGGTGGTCTCGTATCTCTTCCCGGCCCCGTTGACTCCGGTCCATGTGGCCGTCCACGACGGCGTCGTCCGAGTCACCGGTCGTGTCAGGGACATCGCGCTGATCCCCGTGGCGGTGCGTATGGTCCGCGCCGTCGAGGGCGTGGTGGACGTCGAGTGCGATCTGACGGGCCCGCAGCGCACCCCCGAGGCGTACTGACCGCGGCGGTGCCCGTCGGTCGGCCCTCTGTCACACGGGCAGCAACCGGGTCACCAGTTCCCCGAGACGCCGGGCGTTGCGGCATGCGTGCATGTCGACGACCTCGGCGTAGGCGTGGGCCGCGGAGTCGCCGGTCCCCCAGTGTGCGGGTCCTTCGGGGTTGAGCCAGTGGACGCGGCGGGCGCGGGCGGCGATGCGGCGCAGGGCGGGCACGTTCGGGTCGAAGCCGTTCGTGCGGGCGTCGCCCAGGACGAGCACGGAGGTGCGCGGGCCGACCGCGTCGAGGTGGCGCTCGGCGAACTCGCCCAGCGCGGAGCCGTAGTCGCTGCTGCCGTGCCAGCCGGACACGGTGGCCTCGGTGGCGATCCTGTGGCCGAGTCCGGCCGGGTCGGCGCCGCCCGTGGTGATGAGGCGGGTGACCTCGTCGACACGGTTGACGAACGCGTACACGCGGACCCGGCTGAACTGGTCGCGCATCGCCTGGACGAGCAGCATCGTGAAGTTCGCGAACCCGGCGGCCGAGCCGGACACGTCACACAGGAGCACGATCTCCGGGCGGGCGGGCCGGTGCCTGCGGTGGGCCGGGCGCAGGGGCACGCCGCCGGTGGACAGGGAGCGGCGCAGCGTACGGCGTATGTCGATCTGGCCGCGGGCCGCCCTGCGCCGGCGGGCGGTCAGCCGGGTGGCGAGCTTGCGGGCGAGCGGCTGGAGGGTGCGGCGCAGTTCGGCGAGCTGCTCACGGTTCGCGACGAGGAAGTCGACCTGGTCGGCGCTCGGGGCGACGCCCCGCCGGGCGATCTCGTCGGTGCCCCGGCGCTCGGCGACGCGTCGGCGCGCCTCGCCGCGCACCCGGCCGCGGAAGTCCTCGATGCGGCGGCGGATCTCGTCGGCTTCGAGCCGCTCGGTGAAGCCCCCGGATGCACCTGATCCACCCGATGCACCTGATCCATCGGTTCCACCCGATCCGCCTGTGCGGCCGGACGCGAGGACACGGGCCAGGAGCGTCTGAGGGCGTAGCCGGTCGAGTGTCTGGTGGGCCGACCAGCCGCCCGTGCCGGTCGGGCCGCTCGATCCGGTCGGGCCGTATCCGCCGAGCATGTCCACGGCCTCGCCCGCGAGCTGGGTCAGCGCGGACGCGTCGTTCGCGGCCAGGGCCTCGGCGAGGCGGTCGCGCAACTCGGTCAGGTCCGCGGCGGGTGCGGCGCGCGTGGCCGCCAGCTCGCCCGTGCCGAGCGGGAAGTACAGGTCGAAGGTGGCGTCGAACACGGTGCGCTGCCGGTCGGCACGCAGCAGCGCCGCCGCCAGACCCTCGCGGATCCGCTCCCGGTCGGCCAGGCCCAGCACCTGAAGGACGGCCGCCGCGTCCACGGTCTCGGCCGGACCGACCCGTATCCCGTGGCCGCGCAACGCCCGTACGAAGGCGGTGAGCCGCTCGGGCAGCACGGTGCTCGCCGGGGCGTCCTGCGTGCTCATAGCAAGGTCAGCCCCTGGGCGGCCTTGGCGATGTCGTCCTGGTGTTTGAGGACGACGCCCAGACTGTCGCGTACGACCGACTCGTCGAGGGTGTCCGCGCCGAGCGCCAGCAGGGTGCGTGCCCAGTCGATCGTCTCGGCCACCGAGGGAGCCTTGCGCAGCTCCATCGCGCGCAGGGCGGCGATCACGCGGACGAGCGAGTCGGCGAGCACGGCGTCCAGGCCGGGCACCTTCAGCCGTACGATCCGCTGCTCCAGCTCGGCGTCGGGGAAGTCGAGATGGAGGAACAGGCAGCGGCGGCGCAGGGCCTCGGAGAGCTCGCGGGTCGCGTTCGAGGTGAGGACCGTGAAGGGCCGCCGGGTCGCGGTGATCGTGCCCAGCTCCGGGACGGTGACCTGGAAGTCGCTCAGCACCTCCAGGAGGAGGCCCTCCACTTCGACGTCCGCCTTGTCGGTCTCGTCGATGAGCAGCACGGTCGGCTCGTCGCCGCGGATGGCGGTGAGCAGGGGCCGGGTGAGCAGGAACTCGTCGCTGAAGATGTCGGTGCGGGTGTCGTCCCAGCTCTCGTCGCGGCCGGCGGTGATGCGCAGGAGTTGTTTGGCGTGGTTCCACTCGTACAGGGCGCGGGACTCGTCGATGCCCTCGTAGCACTGGAGCCGGACCAGCCGGGCGCCGCCGACCCGGGCCACCGCCTTGGCCAGCTCGGTCTTGCCGACGCCCGCCGGTCCCTCCACCAGCAGGGGCTTGCCGAGCCGGTCGGCCAGGAACACCGTGGTGGCGACGGCGGTGGAAGCGAGGTACCCCACCTCCGCCAGCCGTCCGACGACATCGTCCACGGAGGAGAAGAACCCGGTTCCGTCGCCCCCCGGGCGGTCTTCCTGCTCGGCCATGTGCCCAACTCCCCCTCGCCCGGCGTGCGGTGCGTCGTCCAGCCCTGCGTGCGCTACGTACGCAAGTTACCAAGCGGTCACTTCTGGCGCGCCCCCGGCGGACCGAACGGCGCCGTCACTCCACCGCCACCAGACGCCCGACGAGGTCGCTCCACCCGGCTTCCAGTCGCTCCAGCGTCATCCCGCGGCGCGACATCAGGTGATCGACGAGGGTGATGTCCAGGTACCCCAGCAGCGTCTGCGCCAGGAGCTCGATGTCGCCCCGCGCCCCGGCCCGGCGCAGGAGCATGCAGATGTGGCTCAGCCGGAGGAGGGTCGCCGGACTGGTGTGGTGGCGTGAGGCGTCCGCGCGGGCCGCCAGATACAGGTCGCGGTGGGCGTGGTCGTGCCGGACCACGGCCGCACCGAAGGCCTTCAGCCGCTCGGTGGGGGGCGCGTCCGGGCCGAGGGGCGGCGGTCCGGCCAGGAACGCGCTCTGCAGCTCCCGCTCATGGTGGTCGAGGAGGGCGATGAGCAGCCCGGTGCGGTCGCCGAACCGACGGAAGACCGTCCCCTTGCCGACCTCGGCGGCCGTGGCGACACCGTCCATGGTCAGGTTGGCGGCCCCGCACTCCCCCGCCAGCCGCGCAGCCACCTCCAGCAGCCTGGTGCGGTTGCGCGCTGCGTCGGCCCGCAGTCGTGGTGGGTCGTCCGGGGTCGGTATGAGCTCCATGAGCCCGTCGAGGGGGTCGCGCTCCTGAGACACGGGAAGGTGCGGCAGCGGCTCTGTCATGGAGTGAGAGTAACGCTCACCACAGACAAGTGGACCGCGGTCCGAATAGGTGGTACAAATTTCAACGGACCCCGGTCCGCTTAACCAGCCCCGCCCAGTCTCTCATTGCTTTTGCTAGGAGTCAGCTCATGTCCGTTCGCATCCTCGCGCTCGTCGGCAGCCTCCGCGCCGGTTCGCACAACCGCCAGCTCGCCGAGGCCGCCACCAAGCACGCTCCCGAAGGCGTCGAGATCGAACTGTTCGCGGGCCTCGCCGACGTGCCGTTCTACAACGAGGACATCGACGTCGAGGGCAGCGTCCCCGCCGCCGCGGCCCGCCTGCGCGAGGTCGCCGGCCAGGCCGACGGCTTCCTGCTCTTCTCCCCCGAGTACAACGGCACGATCCCGGCCGTCCTGAAGAACGCCATCGACTGGCTGTCCCGCCCGTACGGCGCCGGCGCGCTGTCCGGCAAGCCGGCCGCCGTGGTGGGCACCGCGTTCGGCCAGTTCGGCGGCGTGTGGGCACAGGACGAGGCCCGCAAGGCCCTCGGCATCGCCGGCGGCACGGTCCTGGAGGACGCCAAGCTCTCCATCCCCGGCTCCGTGACCCGCTTCGCGGAGACCCACCCGGCCGACGACGCCGAGGTCGTCACCGGCCTGACCCAGGTGCTGAAGCAGCTCACGGAGTCCACGAGCACCGCGGCTGCCTGATTCGACCACGGCCGCGTGATGCACCCGGCCGTGACCCGCGAACGGTTCCGGGCGGAGGCGCGCACCCTCCGCCCGGAACCGTTTTCCGTTGTCCGGTGAGCGACGCGGCACCAGGTCGAGTCAGCCGTCGACCCCGCCCTCACTGTGCGGCTGCACATCATGCGCAGGTGACAGGTGCATGCATGCGCTCATACGCACATAATGGCCGTAGGGGCACGAGCACGTCCACTCCCGCACACCGGAAGGGGAACGACGTGACCGACCACCGGAACGAACACGCCCGCGACCTCGGGTACGGGGACGGTCATGCCCACCCCCGCGGGCACGACCACCGCCACTCCCCCGGCCCTCTCACCCGCCTCCGCCATCTCCTCACCTCCCACTCCCACGAGACCGCCGACAAGCTCGACTCCGCGCTGGAGTCCTCCGCTCGTGGCATGAGAGCGCTGTGGGTCTCGCTGACCGTGCTCGGGATGACGGCGGCGATCCAGGCGGTCGTGGTCGTGCTGTCGGGCTCGGTCGCGCTCCTGGGCGACACGGTGCACAACACGGCCGACGCCCTGACCGCCGTTCCGCTGGGCATCGCCTTCGTTCTGGGCCGCCGCGCGGCGACGCGCCGGTTCACGTACGGCTACGGGCGTGCCGAGGACCTGGCGGGCATCGCGATCGTGCTGACGATCGCGGCCTCCGCGGTCTTCGCGGGCTGGACGGCGGTCGAGCGGCTGATCGCCCCGCGCCCGATGGACCACGTCCCGGTCGTCGCCGCGGCCGCGGTCATCGGCTTCCTGGGCAACGAGTGGGTGGCCCGCTACCGCATCCGCGTCGGCCGCGCGATCGGCTCGGGCGCACTCGTAGCGGACGGACTGCACGCGCGGACGGACGGCTACACATCACTGGCGGTCCTGGTGAGCGCGGGCGGCGCCGCGCTCGGCTGGCACCTCGCCGACCCGCTGGTGGGCCTGGCGATCACGGCCGCCATCCTGCTGGTGCTGCGCGACGCCGCGCGCGAGGTGTTCGGGCGCGTGCTGGACGCCGTCGATCCGGCGCTGGTGGACCGCGCCGAGCAGGCACTGCGGGACGTGCCGGGTGTACGGGAGGTGGGCGAGCTGCGGCTGCGCTGGGTCGGCCACCGGCTGCGGGCCGAGGTCGCGGTCGTCGTCGACGGCGACGTGACCGCACGTGAGGCGCACCGCACCGCCGTCGAGGCGGAGCACGCCCTGCTGCACGCGGTTCCTGGACTCACCGCGGCCCTGGTCCACGCGGACCCCGCACCGGCACCGGGCGAGGCGGACCCGCACCTCGCGCTGGCCCACCACACGGCGCCGTAGGTCCCCGGCCCTCGCTCCCGTCCCCGCCCC